>CALJPB010000134.1 GCA_937981305.1 uncultured Selenomonas sp. | reverse complement strand
CGCAGACAAAGGGCTTTTCCCCGTCGCTTTTCATCTGCGGCGGCGCAGGTGACGCGCTCTCCTTCCCCCACGCAGACGGAAGGCTCCCCGTCGAACCACCGGACCGCCCCATCCCGCCGAGCAGCCCCGCAAGAGCGGATACCCCGCTCTGCCCCGCTCCTGGCATCATGGGGAAACCGGACAGCGTGCCGCCCTGCATCGAGCGTCCGCGTCCGCCGCCCATCCCCTGTGCAAAGCCCGCATTCATGCCGCCCGCACCGCCGGCGGACTGCCGCAGCATATTGACCAGCGATGCGCCGAGCATCAGCCCCGAAACATAGTTCATGATGCCCTCCTCCTCGCATGGGTGCGCATATACTCCTCCACGCGGCGCAGCTGGGCGTTCGCACGCAGACGCTCCGGCTCGTACGTGATAAGGATCGAACCCGTCTCGATATTCGTCTCCACGCGCTCGATTTCCGCGAGTGTTCCAAGACGAGCCTGCACCTCGGCCTCAAGCGTCGCATTGTTCACAAGCTGCTTGCTGTAGAGACGCACGCGCCCCGGCATATAGGATGCGATATCCGTCGTACGGACGAATACATCCACCGCCGACTGCGGTATCGCATTCTTGATCGTATCGAAGATATTCATGGGGAAATCGTTTCCTCCCTTTCTTTTTATGTTTCCTTCCGTCTACGATATTCTGCAGTACCTGTACTGCAGTGTATTTTTTGAAAAAGGGGCTGTGCGCGATGCCGCGCAACAGCCCCGAGCCCAGTGGAACGCTCTTTTACTTCTCCGATGCAGACTGCGCCGCAATCAGATCCTCAAGCTCCTCCTTCTGACGCTGGAGCTCCGCCAGCGAAAGATCCGCCTGACCAGCCTCAAGAGCCGCAAGCTGCTGCGTGCGCTCCTGCATGAAGCGGTAGCCAAAAATACCTGCAACCGCACCAACAGCAAGGCCAATCCAGAAATCTGTCTTCGAGAACATGATAATTCCTCCTCTGTTCTATTGCCCAAATCAGGGCATTTTGCTTCTTGGCGCTTTGCCTCATATCGAGTGAACGTCTCCTCATCCCCCAAAGGCCGGCTTGCGGCTTCCCTGAGCAGATTCGTTCGACGATGATAATTCCTGCGCCATGAGAACCGCAGCAGTGCCGGTGTCCTCTCTGGAACCATCGTGTTGTTCTCAGTATATGTGAGAATGACGAATATGTCAATAGTTTCAAGATAATCAGGAATAACTATTGACATCATACTCATCTAAATATCATTATCACTGTGTATGATAATCCCAATCATCAAAACATTCCACGAAAGGATGTCCCAATGAAGATCCAACCGCAGCATTTCACCCGCATCCTCGGTATCTGCCTCACTCTCGCCGCCGTGCTCTACGCCGCCACCTGCCTGCCCGCCGGCGAGGACGGCGATCCGCCGACGTACAAGGCCGAGGTGCTGCACGTCACGGAGGCAGAGAACGAGATCAAGGCATTTGCCCCCGGCAGCAAACAATACGACGTACGCATCCGCCTCGACTCCGGTGCGGACAGCGGGACAGAGGCAGTGATCGTCCACCGTACACTGAACAATCCCGCATTCGACATCCACCCGCAGGAAGGCGACCGCCTCATCGTGCGCGCAGAGGGTGCAGGCTATGCCATATCCGACTATGACCGACTGCCCGCCATCCTTCTGCTGCTGCTCGGCTTTTCCGCGCTCCTCATCCTCTTTGGCGGCATGACCGGCGCAAAGGCGCTCCTCGTCCTCCTCTTCGCCGTCCTCCTCATCGCAAAGGGGCTGATCGCACTCATCCTCCTTGCGCCCTCGCACATCATCCTCTGGACGATCCTCATCGGCGCGGTCATCACGCTTGCGACCCAGCTCATCGTGAACGGACGTAACGTCAAGTCCGCCGGTGCGATCATCGGCACAGTCGGCGGCATCCTCATCGCATCGCTGCTCGCCCTCCTCGTCATTCACTGCGCCTACCTCACAGGCATCGACGAGGAACAGGCGGGGATGCTCAAGGCGCTCTACCTCAAGGACGTGGACTTTCGCGACCTGCTCTTTGCGGGCATCGTCCTCGGCGCACTCGGCGCGGTCATGGATGTTGCCGTCTCCATCGCCTCCGCCCAGTACGAGATGAAACAGCTCGCTCCGCGCACGAACTTTCAGACCCTCGTCGCCTCGGGGCTCAGCGTCGGGCGCGATGTCATGGGTACGATGGCGAATACCCTCGTCCTCGCCTACATCGGCGGCGCACTCCCACTCCTCCTCCTCATCTCGGCCCAGCCCGACCTCCCCCTGCTGCACGTCATGAACCTCAACATGATCGCCACCGAGATCGCACGCTCCCTCATCGGCAGCATCGGCCTCCTCTGCGCCATCCCCATCACCGCCTATGCCACCGCCTTCCTCATCACCATCCGTCCGCAGCGCAAGAAAAGAGCGGAGGAAACACCTCCGCAACACTGAATACCGTACACACGGTCAGAGATTCAGAATCCGCGCCGTAATACTTACGGCATCCGCAATATTATGACAGTCAAACGCGTGCGCATCCAAGGTCAGCTTCTGATACGTCGCATCGTATCCCAGCCGATAGTCGCTGAAAAACTCCGCCTCTGGCGACTCGACCATCTTCGGTTCTGCACAAACGGACGCATAGAATGCTCTGCACGGTTCATATGTCTGTCCGCCGCATAGGGAAGCCGCATACAGAAACGTTCCAAAGAACCGCTCCAGCCGGATATCGGACACATACATATTCTGAACCAAATGATCAAAAAGACCATTCCACGAGAGCTCTGTGTCCGTCGCCCCCATCTCCTGCAGTCGCAAGATTGTTGCGTAAAAGCCATACATTCCGGCCGTATCAATACAGGGCACACGATACTCTGCATCACGCGGCACATACTCACCGGTCTGCTCATGTGCGCGTTTTTTTTGCATCCCGGCAAAAGCCGCTGCGTCCACATCCGAATGATAACGTTGCGTCCCCGCACCGATCGACTTGCCCGACATTCCGGCGAACGTAAGCGGCGCATCAATGCGGATGAAATGGTCGTTCAGAAGGAAATTGACCGTTCCCATATAGAGATCCTGGCTGCACCCGTCGAGCAGTCTGCCCGTCCTGTGCAGCAACGTCCGCAGATAGCTGCGGCGAAATCCGGAGTTGATATAAAGCACCGGCAAATGGTAAAAGACATCATCAATGTGCGCGATCACTTCATCCTGACACGAGGACAGCCCCATCCTGGCGTAAAGAGACGACGCATTCGGATCGTGCAAAAAGATCTGCAAAAAACTGCGCTCGTGCGGCAAGAGCCCCTGCCATGTATAAAGTCCCCGCTTCCATCCAAACAAGGGCTCATCGGGATGAGCCGCAAGGGCTTTGTCCAAATACCGAAGTGCCCACGGACAGATGCCGTCGTCCGCCCCAATTGACAGAATGAATGCGCCACGCGCATGGAGAAAGGCATACTCAAAACTTTTATCCAGATAGAGAACGCGCGGTGTCTTATAGTAGCGAATGCGCGGATCTCCAATTTCCGCGCAGAGGTCGCGCACAGCGGTACACCCATCGTCCGAATTATCACTCAGAACGATCTCATAGCTGCCCTCATAGTCCAGAGACAGACAGGTTTGCAGCGTATACGGCAGGGTATCGGATACGCCGCACACGGGAATCACAATCGAAAAATCACAGGACGCAGGAGCCGCAAGGAGCTCCTCCACAGATTCCCCGTAGAGATAGCTGGCGTACCGAAGATAATCGCCCGCCCACGCAAACGACAGCCCATAGGAAAATCGGGGCGGCAGACAATGCGAAAGACGCTGAATATCGCCGCCGAGGGCGGTCTTCCGATGGAGTTCCCCCATGCGCACATCGCGTGCGAATACGATCAAAGGAGCCTCCTGCACAATGCTCCGCGCGAGGAGACGGATGACGGCAGGCGTAACATCGACAACAGTGCCGGAGGCGGTGCGGCACTGCGTTGTCGCAACAATAATGTGCCCGCGGGAAATCTCCGCCGCCTGTATACACTCCTGTGCACAAGCATCCGCATCACACGCCTCCCGAACCGCACCGCTCTCCCGCAGGAGGATTGCCTGCTGTCCCAGCATCGCAAGTGCATCCGCAAGTATCTCCATATCCGCGTGATCGCCCGCAGCATCGTCAACCAGCAGGAACGTATACCGCCCCCCATCCGTCATCATCCGTGCCAAATACGTAAAATTCCCGTGAAATACAGGGTGCAGATGCGGCTGCCCGGCATCCAAAAGGACATGGTCTTCGTAGTGTTCCATCCGCCCCGTCTGCCGGCACCACGCCATCATCAAGACGGCGGAGAGAAGCGTGTTGCGCGTCACATAGTACTGCTCCGCAAGCGCGTGCAACTCCTCCGCATCTCCGTTCCCCGCAAGAAATTGCCGTTTCATCGCATCGAGCTGAACAAACGGCTGCTCCGGCATTCCCTCCGTCCGATAGACATCCAACAGGAACTGCAGCTGCCGCCATTCAGGCGTGTCCTCTGAAAACGTGCTGCCTTTTAGCGCAAGCAGATCCGAAACGCCTTCCTGCGGATAAAACTCTTGGAGCACATAGTCAATCGCATTGCGGCATCGCTCCCGATCCTCCCCCTTGGCAAGCAGCAGCTCTATCTCGGCGCAGAGATACGGCAGTCGTTTGGGAAAAATGCGGCGCAGCCCCGCAAGAGCCTCCTCAGCTCGCTGGAGCCGAGCCCCGCCGTCCTTGATATCGACACGGATCTGTTCGACCGCAGAGAGATATTCCTGTTCCGTCATAGCATTTTACCTCCCAGGCTAACTGCACAACTCTCCCGACACTGCCTCTTTCACAATCCGTGCCATATAGTCGATCTTCTCATCCGTCAGTCCCGGGTAGACCCCGAGCCAGAACGTATCGTTCATAATGCGGTCGGTCTCTGTGAGTGCCCCCGCGATTCGATAGCTCTCGCCCGATGCACGCATCGCATCAAAACAGGGATGCTTCGTCAGATTCCCCGCAAAGAGCATACGCGTCTGTATGCCGTGCTCCTCGATATAGCGTACAACACGGGCACGGTCAGCCCCCGTGCGGCAGGTCAGCAGGAAGCCAAACCAGCTTGGAACGGCGTACTCCGTCGCCTCCGGCAGGACAAAGAACTCCTCCATATCCGCGAGTGCTGTCCGCAGCCGCGCAAAGTTGTGCCGCCGCCGCTCCACAAAGGACGGCAGCTTCTTCAGCTGCGCCACGCCGATTGCCGCCTGCAGATCCGTCGCCTTCAGATTATAGCCGAAATGCGAATAGACGTATTTGTGATCGTAGCCGCGCGGCAGCTCTCCGTCCTGCCGGTCGAAACGGTGACCGCAGAGATTGTCCTGCCCTGACGCACAGATACAGTCACGCCCCCAGTCCCGCAGGGAGCGCACAATGCGGTGCAGCAGGGCATTATTTGTATAGACCGCGCCACCCTCGCCCATCGTCATATGATGCGGCGGATAGAAGCTCGACGTGCCGATGTCGCCAATCGTGCCCGTATAGTGCTCCGTCCCATGCAGCGTGTATTGCGAGCCAAGCGCGTCGCAGTTGTCCTCGACGAGCCAGAGATTGTGCCTGTCACAGAACGCCTTGACCGCCGCTAGATCGAACGGATTGCCGAGCGTATGCGCGATCATGACCGCCTTTGTCCGCTCTGAGCGAGCTCCCTCCAGGAGACTGACATCCACATTGTACGTCGGCAGCGTCACATCCACAAAGACGGGTACCGCGCCGTACTGGATGATCGGCGCGACCGTTGTCGGAAATCCCGCCGCGACCGTGATAACCTCATCGCCGCGCCGCACAGCCCGCTCCCCGAGGAGCGGGGACGTGAGTGCCATAAAGGCAAGAAGATTCGCCGACGAACCCGAGTTGACGAGCGAGCAGTGCTTTATGCCAAGATATGCCGCAAGACCATGCTCGAACTCCTCCGTATAGTGCCCTGCCGTCAGCCAGAACTCAAGCGCACTCGAAACGAGGTTCTCCATTTCCTCATGATCGTAGACGCGTGCTGCATACGGCAGACGGTCGCCCGGCGCAAAGCCTTCCTTCGGCGCATGATATTTTTCGCAGTATTCCCGCACCAACGCAAGAATCTCCCTGCGCATCTCCTGCTCGCTCATTTCGCACTCCCATACATTAACATTGATTCCTTCTCAAGATAGAAGCCCATATCCGCACCGCAGCCCATCCACAAAATCAGTCACAGGATGCCACCCCGTATCACGGCAAATCTTCTCCACGGACGGCTGCAGCGAAACCACATCCACATCCGCCGCACCATAGGTGACATCACACTGCGGAGCGATCACTGCCCGCGCCTCTTCGATATAGTCCCTCAGAGGACGATAGCCGCCATGCGCGATGTTGTAGATCTCACCCGTGCGCCCCCGTTCGGCAAGAGCAAGAAGCGCGTCCGCAGCATCTGCGGCATAGAGATAGTCCCAGTTCTGCGCCGCCGAGGAGGAGAGCGAAAAAAGCTCTCCCGCCCTGAGCGCATGAACGAGTGCAGACAGCATCCGCCCCTCCTGTTCATATCGCCCATAGAGACTGAACCCGCGTCCCCAGATCCACGCGATACCGAGATCTGCCGCACGCTGCCGCGAGAGCGCACAGGCAGCGAGCTTTGCAGCCCCATAGACGCAGACGGGATGCGGACACGTCTCCTCCGTAATGAGCGTTGTTTGCCGCCCATACTCCGCCTGTGAGCCGGTGCAGATAAAGCGGAGGCAGCCAAGACGCGCCGCCGCCTCCAGTGCGTCAAGCGTATCCGCGATATTCCCGTACTGTGCCGCAAAGTCATAGCGTCCGCCCTGCCACGCAAGGTGGAAGAACACCTCGCACGATGTGCCAATCATCTCATCAAGACGCGCATACGCCGACAGGTCGGCGGGTACGATGGTCAGCCGCTCCGACGACGCAAGGCGTGCATTATGCGGTGAGTTCGGACGCACAACGGCATAGATATGTGCATTATCTTCCTGCATCAGCCGCTCTGTAAGGTTGCAGCCGAGAAACCCCGCCGCTCCTGTGACGATGTAGTTTTTCACGACTTTCTCCACCGTTCTCTGAGATGCTCCAAAACCGCCTCAGCCTCAGCATCCAAACGGTCAGTCGGCAGTACCGTTGCATTGGGATGTACGCACTCTTTGCAGACAGTGTGAGCGCACCTCTTCTTTTTCAGATGCAGTTCCAGAAAAGCTCTGCGCTGTACACCGTTCCATACAGTAGAAAGTGTCTCCCGATGCACATTTCCATAAGTTGTCGCATAGGGAACGATGCAGCATGGGATAATATCTCCACACGCATTCACATACAATGTATAAAAGAGAGGCGAACAGACCTCGACCTCTTCCGGTTTGTCCTGATAGATGCCCTTCTCCTCACCGGATAAGAAATCATAATCTACATCTTGGTAGAGCGGGATCACATGGTCTACAAAAATACTGTCACAAATCGGTGAGAACACAGATAAGAATTGTTCTTCCTCTCCCGCATCCAAAGCAATATCAACCGTTTTTATATGAACCTTACATCGTCCGCGACTGTATTCAAAAAAGAATTTCAGTTGAGAGATAAATTCTTGCATATCTACTTTATAATCACATATAGTTCTGTATTTCTCCGCCGTCATTCCCTGCACAGAGACGCAAAGCCGTGTTAGCCCCGCATCAATCAGATCTTTTGATCGCTGCGGCGTAAGCACAGATGCATTCGTCACAATCTCATAAGCACCTGCAATGTGGCGCTCATTCAGATGGGAAATCATCTGTGGCAAACGGGGGTGCAGCAGTGGTTCGCCAATACTCGAAAAAAGAATTTTCTTGATTGATTGTGGAAATTCTTGCAGCTGATCTGCGGCGCATAAAAAAGTTTCCCATGACATGAATTCCCGCACAAGATTTTTCACACCTTTATGCTCATGAGGAGTTCCGCTCGCCCCCTGCAAAACCGACTGAACACAGTATTTACACCGAAAGTTGCAAATATCCCCCACAAAGAACCCGAACACATAGGGTGTATCGAGCGGAATGACATCTGCCAAGATGCTTCTATTTTCTTCTTCCGATCGCGATGTATATGTACTCTGTCCCACAAAATCGCCCTCTTTATCTCAAACAAAGTGATTCATATTATAGCTTCCTTCTGATACGCCCCAAAAGATCTTCTGCCGCTTCGTCCAACATAAGATTATTCGGAAAGAATGCACTAGAATACGTACACTGCAGGACATCATAGCTGGAGAACGGCACGGGAATCGGCACGACCTGCCAGAGCGGGGTACGGTTCTCATCGCGCCCCGTCCCAATCTTCGCCTGATAGTCTGTGTCAGCCATCTGCCATTACCTCCAGCCGCAGATACGGCAGTGCCGCCGCTGTCTGCTCGTTCGGCGGGATCTTGTCCTCTTCCCGCACAAACGCAACGGCGGGGCGACCGAGGCAGTAGTCGCAGGAAACGTAGTATGGACGGTTCTTCAGCTTTGCACGCAGTTCCGTTCGCAATTCCTCTGCGCTTTTATCTGCCATCAGGTCGACATAGTCGCACTGTGCGGCGGGGATGCCCTTGAGATTCATCGCATTCGCAATAAATGGACAGGGATAGAGCCGCCCGCCAAGGAGGGTCAAAAGATCCTTCGCGCAGCATTCGTAGAAGATGCGGCGGTTCTCCGCCGGCGTGCGATTGTGTTTCTCAAACGAGGCGCAGCGCGTCCAGTAGTCGACGGGTTTCCGCTCATAGCCGATGCCGAATGTCTCAAGTTTTGCAATCATCGGCGTGAGATTCCGTGAGAGTGCATGATAATCGCTGACGGAGAACCATGTCTTGCCGCCCTCCGCCATCACTGCAAACACATCATCTCCCGGCAGTATAGTCGCGTTCGTGTAGATGCAAAGGCGTTTGATCGCATCCTGTCCGTTCAGAAATGTAATAATCTCCTTCATCTCGGGATGCACGAACGGCTCACCGCCGAGAAGGCGCAGCTCATACACCTCGTCATAGACAGTGAGAAGGCGGGCGATTTGTTCTTGGAGCGCAGGAAGTCCGAAGTTCTGCGGTTTTTCATAGTACTGCATGAGGTTTGAGCACTCGCGGCAGCGCAGGGAACACCGCTCGGTGATCACGAAGTCAAGCGTATTCAGCGTCAGCCGCTCCGCATCACAGTAGTGGCTGTGAACATACCATGCCGCCTCAAGTTTCTGCCGATCCATAAAGGGGAGTGCTGCGGGGATGTCGGCGAGGTCGTAGAGCACAGAGACGGGGTGCCACGGAAAGTCTCCCGCCGCCGCAAGCTGCTGAATGACCGTATCTATGTCGCGCACAGACACGAGGAATACAATGTTCTCACCGTATTCCTCCATCAGTGCCGGCAGCGTGCGCACGGGCAGACCAAATACATCGCCGCCTGTACGTCCCAATACGTTGTCACAGTACGCGGCGACGGAGATCCCCGCCGCCGTGCACCGTTTTCCTATATATTCCCCGACAAAGCCCGCACCGAAGATCACGATGGCGCGTCGTTCCCTCGCCAGCGTATCATATACGAACAATCAAACATCCTCCTGTATGGAAAGCATTGCGCTCCCTAATCCCTGCGAACATCCTCGAAGATGATTTTCGCATCAAAAAAATCAATGCCATCGCGCAGCCCTGCCGCGTGGAACTGCTCCCGTACGGCACGGTTGTTGCGCTCATTGATGATGCCGAGCAGCACGATCCGCTTTGCTCCGCACTGCAAGCCGTCCACAGGCGAAAGCACCGCGAGGCCGTCCACCTGCCGCCCCCAATGTTCCTCCATGTTGTCCGAAAATGCATGGACGGGAATCTCACGCGTCCCGAGATAGTGCACGAGCTTGCGTGCAAATACCCCCGTCCCGAAGACAACGATCTCAGGATTCTCCCGCAGTCGCTCATAGAATGCACGAATATGCCGCCGTCCGTTCACAAGTGACGCGCGCATCCGCCCCACACGCGCATACCATTCCGCTACGGCATGCTCCTCGCTGAATGGCGTGCATTTGAAATACCGCCAAAAGTAGCGGTCGGGTGTCCCGTTCACATAGTGGAACGGCTTCGACTCATACGCATAGTGCATGGCGATCACGGCATCCTGCACCGCAGGGCTTTCCTCGTCAAAGAGCAGCCCGTCCATCCCGAGGAAGTGCTGGCAATGCGCGGGCAGGAGCTTTGTCTTTGCGTGAAAGAGATGGTGAAAGAGCACCTCGTCCACGCCCTTGACATCAGGATACTCCCGTACAAATGCCTTTGCCTGTGCAAGCAAATCGCATGTGCGCCGGATCTCGGCAAGGTTCATAATGACCATGCCGCCGTTGACACGCATGTCGATGGTATGCGTCTCCTCGTAGGAGTTGAACTCGCGGTTCAGCGCAAAGGAGTTCGCGTACTGTACGCCTGCAACCGCATATCCCTCCATCGGGATGTCCCAGAGTTCGCACACATCCCGCTTCACGACGACATCGAGGTCGAAGAAGATCACCTTCTCCACATCCGAAAGGATCTGCGGGAAGTAAAATTTGTTCAGAATGACGGGCGTCCATGTGTGAATGTGGGAGAGTTCCATGAACGCTGCGTCAATGTGCACCTCATGCCAGCGAAGGACAGCGCGATAGCGTTCCACCATCGCCGTCAGCCGCACACAGTAGTCATCCGTACGCGTTCCGATGAAAAAAACATGGATCGCCACATCTGCCGTTGTATTCTCCAAAATGGAGGCGCAGAGCACCGCCAAATAGGCATCGTACTCTGCGCTGATCTTCGTAAAGTCGATGGATGCCGCTATGTGGATCATTGCCGCACCCCGCCCTCGAACATTTCTTCCTGCAAAATGCTGTCCTCTGCAATATCGACGGCACTCACCCTGCCGAGGAGCTCCGCCATCCGTGCAGGCGGGATTCCCGTCCCTGGTCGCTTGTATGTCAGCATGTCCGCGCGAATGCTCGTCCCTGCAGGGATATGTACGCGTGCAACGATGGAGCGGCGTGCGTTCTGCCGTGCCGCTGCCTCCGTGGGGAGAGCCGCGAGTTCCCCGCTGCCGAGGATGGTATCCACATGGGCGATACCACGCAGAATCTCCTCCGCATCATGGGGATCCATCGCATGATAGTGGTCGTTCCCGACGAGCGTCTTATCCACGGTAAAATGCTTTTCAACAAGGGTCGCTCCCAAGAGATACGCGGTCTTAATGACATCCATATCGGGCTTCGTGTGGTCGGAATACCCGATATAGGCATCGGGGAAGTGTTCCCGCAGGCTGCGAATCTTCGCCAGATTTGCGTGTTTCTGCGGGGTCGGATACTCAAGTACGCAGTGGAGCAGGACGAGTTCGCGGTCATTGTGAGCGCGGATGACGGCGACGGCGCGTTCGATCTCATCGAGATTCGCCGCACCAATCGAGAGCAGGATTGGCTTCCCCTTCCTCGCCATGTGTTCAATAAACGGCAGGTTCGTGAGGTCGGACGAGGAGATCTTATAGACCTGCATCATTTCCGCAAGATAGTCTGCCGAATCGAAATCGAACGGTGTGGAGCAAAACTCGACACCTGTCTGCGCCGCAAAATGACTGAGTTCACGATACTCATCCGCACCAAAGGAGTCGAATTTCTTGAACAGCTCATACTGCGATGTGGTCGGCTCCTCGCTCGTATCCCAGTAGGAGGGCGAGTATTTCGAGGCAAGCGTCTCCGCCTTGTACGTCTGGAACTTTACCGCGTGAATGCCCGCATTCGCTGCCGCGAGGATCATGTACTTCGCCGCCTCCATCGGCGAGATATGGAGTTTTGCGGCAATATCATAGTAGTTGACACCGATCTCTGCCATCAGGGTAAACCGCCCTGCACGTAAACGCTCGATCAGATCATACGCCATAGGTACGTCCTCCTCTCCCGAGTATGATGTCCCGCACGCGCTCCACTCCCTCGCGCAGCGGATACTGTACGGACGGTGTATGAATGAGCCAGTCGAGCGTATTTTCGATCATTGACTGCTCGACTTCCTCGCCCATGCCGAGATTGATGAAACCGTTCGCCATCTGTGCGAAGCGGTGGGTCTGCTCGCGTCTGTTCTGCGAGAGCACGATCGCGGGTACGCCCATCGCCGCCAGCTCGAAGATGGCACGTCCCTGACTGGTGATGGCAAGGTCGGCTTCCTTCATGTATTTCGATACACGCGGCACATTCGGATGAACGAAGATGTTGCAGTCCTCGCGCGTCACAACGCCGTGCGCCTCGTAGTCGTAGCCGACCCCTGTGATGAAGGAGAAGCGGATCTCAGGGTGGCGCGGTGCATACTTCAGCAGACTTCGGTAGATTTTGCGGTTTAGATTCGCAGGATCGGTGCCGCCGAACATGATGATGACGGAGCGCACCTCCTCGGAAAAGGCACGCGGCTGCTCGATCTGGAACTCCTCGCGCAGACAGACATACTCGTAGCCGCTGTAGACATGATCGGCACGTCCCGCCTCGATGTAGAGCGCGTTGATGGCGGCATCCGCCACCTCGCTTCCCGCGCCCAGATCCTCGATAGTGATGACGCGTGGGATGCACTCTTTGAGGTGCAGGATATACTTCTCGTCTGTGTTGAGGCAGTCATTGACCCAGATGTCGGGGCGGTAGTCCGCAATGATGCGGTCGATCTCCGCATCGTCATGAATGACAACATAGGGGAGCAGGGACTCCCGCACCTTCCGCAGCCCCTCCACAGAACGCTCGTGCAAAATCAGCAGGACATCGTGTTCCATCATGAGGCTGTATGCCATCGTCAGGCAGTTGTAGATATGCCCCATGCCGAGCTTCGTATAGCCGTCCACCCGAAAGGCAATGCGTCTCTTCCTGAGCCGATGCTCCGCGAGCAGCCAGTCGTTCGGTGTGCGCAGCTCGATGCTCTCATCCTCATCCGTTTCAAAGACAGAGACGCGCTTTCCGATGCGGCTGTCCGCTGTCACGAACGCGCGCCCCGTGATGAGGAACGCCCCCGTCTCAAGGTACTGCGGGCGGAGGTTCTGTCGATTCCTGCGCTCTGTATAAAGCGGGACGATGGAATCACCGCGTTTTTCCCAAAAGAGCCGCGGCTTATTCACGACACTGAATACGGTGTCCCATCCCCCGTGAAGGAAATAATCCAGCCCCTGTGCAAGGGTATCGTGCCGCAGGAGCGGCGTGGTCGGCTGCAGCGTAACGACGACATCGTATGTCGTGCCCGTGCGCTCCTCCATCGCGCAGGTCGCATGATGGACAACAGGATCGATGGTCACATCGTCCCCCGCCAGTGCAGAGGAACGGAGCACAACCGCAGCCCCATACTGCTCTGCGAGATCGGCAATCTCTACGCTGTCCGTCGTCACAGCGACATCCGTAATCGCATTGCACGCAAGCGCCGTATGGATGCTGTAGTAGATGAGCGGCTTCCCCGCAAGCAGACGGATGTTTTTACGCGGGATGCCCTTCGAGCCACCGCGTGCGGGAATGACTGCCAAAATACGCACGGCCCTCAACCCTCCGAGATTGCCATATTCGCGCGGTGCTCCCCCTCAGGCAGGAAGGGGAACATATCCTCAAGCGCGGAGGTCTGCATCTTGCCGTCCGCCCCCATACGGCTCTTGATGTTTGGGACAAATTCCGTCTTGAGGTTGCTCAGCACCTCAACGACGGCGGGTTCATCGTCCGCAAGCGCACGTGCAACGACCTCATCCGTCATCTCCGCATTCTCGATGCGGTAGTAGTCCAGACGATAGGCGCGCGCAAGCTCCCGCAGCTCGGGGAACTCGATGCCGCTCTCCACCGTACAGCCCGCAAGTTTTCCGCCAAAGTGGGCGTTCTGCATCGTGTAGATCTGCCGATAGCCGAGGTTTGTATCGACAAAGAGCTTGATCGGCAGATGGTAGCGGTGCAGGAGAGCAAGCTCCTGTATGTTGTGCTGCAGACTGCCGTCGCCCTCGCCGACGATCACGCGCCGCCCCCCCGCCGCCGCGCACGCGCCAATCGCAGAGGGCAGTGCCGTGCCCATGCTGCCGAGCCCCATCGGGCAGACATAGTCCTGCTGCCCCTTGAGCGGCATGTTGTAGGTATAGCAGAATGCCGACGGCGAAGCGAGAAATACATCGTCATCCTTTGCGTACCGCTCAATCGCGTACGTTGTCAGATAGCCGTCCGACAGCCCGTCATCATGCGGGATGACATCGTTCCGCACGGGGTATTTCGCACGCATCTCATCACAGTACGCGAGCCATGCGGGCGACATCTGCGACTTGTGTCCGCTCTTTTCCCATGCCGAATGAAAGCGTGCAATAAAGTCCTTCGCATCCATCGTCACGGCATAGTCCACAGGCATACGCAGCTTATCGATCTCCGGCTGTGCGATGTTGACGACCGCCTTTTTCGCGTGCGGGGCAAAGCGCTCCTCGTTGAATACCGTGAGATAGTAACGCAGACCGCAGCCG
>CALJPB010000133.1 GCA_937981305.1 uncultured Selenomonas sp. | reverse complement strand
GACCTCTTCCACCCCAAGGAAGCGCTCTACCAAGCTGAGCTACGTCCCGAACAAAAGATATTATATCGATATTTTTCTCTTTTGTCAATCCCTTTGTGTCATTTGCTTCATGAGACGAAGTGCACCGATCTCGACACCGGTTTCACGAGCGACTTGCTCGACCGTGCGTCCTGCCCGCAGGAGAGCACGTGCCTTTGTAATCGTCTCATCCTCTCGTATCGGCTGCTCCTTATCTGCAGGGCGTTCAACCGAGCGTGACGGTCGTGGAACAGGTGGCTGCCCAGCCATTGTCGCGGTCGTTTCATGCGTCTGCGGATAGCCGGGCTGCATACGTTCCTGCGAAAGCCCTGCCCGCGTCCGAGACGGTGATGGCTGCACGTAGACTTGTTGGACAGGTGCTACACTGGTACGAGTTTGTTCGCGTAAAATGGACTGATGCAGAACAGCGGCAAACTCATCACCGTCGGTACGGCGGGCTTCTGTAGACGAAAGCGGTGCCGACTGTCCTTCACGGACAGAGGAAGCAACGGCAGAAGGAAGTGGCTGCCCCATATCACGAAGGCGGCGTTCCAACTCTTCAATGCGTTGGCGGAGTGCCCATTCCAGACGTTGTGCGTCCGCAACACGTGTCTCAAGGCGTACACGACGATCATCTGCTTCACGGAGGAGCCCCTCCAACTTCGTCACATGAGACCCCAGACGTTTGATGATGGTATCGGCGGACTGCTGGAGTTCTTTTTTTAACTTCTCAATAGACGCTGCCAGATCCTCATCCTCTTCTTCGCTGCGCTGTCGACGATGAATGATGTACCGTACGATAAGCAAAAGTACAGCACCGAGAATAATGAGAGCGCCCAAAATTTCAGTCACAGAAATAATGACAGGTAGCCTCCTTTAGACATCACAGGCTGATGTCGAGATGAACGCCGCGATTCGGATCTCGGGCAAGGCGCTGCAGTAGTTCAATCCCCTGATCCTGCGCTCCGCCTTTGCGGCGCTCTCCACCATTGCCGCGCCCTTGTCTGCGTTCACGCTCAGGATCATCCTTCACGCGTGAATCCTCGCTCGCCTGTTCCTTGGCACGCACCTGCTGACGCGCAAGTTCCGCATCCTGTTTCTGTCGGACGGTCTCAAAGCTCTGCTGAATGTTGACCTGATTCTGCATATTGCTCTGAACGTTTCCCGCCTCATTGGACTGTGGAAACATCATCTGCATACTGATTGGCGTGACATTCATGACGAACCTGCCTCTCTTCAAAGAACTCCTACAGTAATTTTTCCATCAATAATTCGCAGACTGGCGTGATGGAGTACCTCCTCCACGGATTTTTTTACGCCGTTGATCGTTGCATTGACCCCGGGGTAAATCACATCGGACGCAGCAATAGATCCCTTCTGCATCTGTTCCAGTTCCTCCTGCATCCGATTCAGTTCTTCCTGCATTTCCTTGATCTTGCAGGTAAGCGGAAACTGTTCATGGGTCATTTCCACGAGCTGCTCTCTGCGTCGTTCAGACAGACTCATGAGAGGTGTTTTCTTGAGTGTGGCAAGAGAGCGCCGCACTTCGGTCAAACGTTTGATCGCCGTCTGACATTCTTTGAACATCGTATCGTAGCGGTATTTCAAATTCGGATCAACGCCAACGTTCAAATTCGTCTGCACATAAAAAGTATTGCCTAAAATTTTCGCCCGAATGGATTCCCCCGCCCCGACTTTACCACCTGTGATAATGCCGCGTCGTCCCTCGACAAGGACATGATGACCTGCGCGGATCTCCGAATGCAAAATGACATCGTTGACAAATATATCGCGCCCCGCCACAATATTGGCGTGTTCAACAAAGGAGATACTGACATCCTCGGCGGCATGGATCTTTCCGATGTTCATACCGCGGATTCCGCCATGAACGATAACGTTGCGCCCTTCTACCTGTGCGCCGCCGATCATTCCTTTGATCTCTATATCTCCCGTCGCCCTGACAGAAAATCCACTCTCCACATC
>CALJPB010000132.1 GCA_937981305.1 uncultured Selenomonas sp. | reverse complement strand
ATGTACGGCGATGTCATTACAGGGTCGATGCAGCGTGCCATCGACGAGACGGAGCGCCGCCGCACGATCCAGAATGAGTACAACGAGGCACATGGCATCGTGCCCAAGACCATCGAAAAGCCCATCGTCCCGCTCATCGAGATGACACTCGTCGCCGCCGAGGACAGAGCACCCTACGGCAAAAAGGACGGCAAGGCGAAGAAAAAGCTCGGCAAGAAGGAGCGCGAGAACCTCGTCAAGAGCCTCCTGCGCGAAATGCAGCAGGCATCGCGCGCCCTCGAATTCGAGCGTGCGGCGGAACTGCGTGATATGATTGTGGAGCTTGAGGGCGAACTGCCGAAGAAGAAAAAATAGAGACGCACAACAGGTGCGAATCGTCAGTGTCAGGAAAGGGGAAGGCGATTGTTCTACGATCTGATACAGCGCAAATGCGATGCCTTCTATGCGGCGGCGGACTGCCCCATGCGCGGCATGATTGCTTACATGGAGCAGCGCGGCGAACTGCGTGACGCGCAGATTGCGGCGATCAAGACATATCTCTTTCTCAAGGTCGCGGGCGGCAATCGCCCTCTCTGCGACCTCTTTTGTGATGGTTTTTTTAACTCGCTTGACTTGGACTGCCTGCCGCTGCCCGTCCCCGTGCGCACCTATCTGCGAGAGAACCCCGCCGCCGCCGCACTCTATGAGTTCGCGGCGATGGAGGAGGACGGCAAAATGCGTGCGCCCGGCATTGTCGCCGCTCTGACCACAGACCCCGCCGCCATCGACGCGCCCGCCGTCCTGCGCACGATCTTCGGCGGACGCAGCTACGCGGAGTATCTGTTCGGCCTGCCGATGGGCGCGGGCAAGACCTTCCTCATGGCGGCATTCATCTACCTCGACCTCTACTTCGCCATGACCGAGCCGAAGAACCCCGCCTTTGCCCACAACTTTGTCATACTCGTACCCTCGGGGCTGAAGTCCTCCGTCGTGCCAAGTCTGCGCACGATCCAGCGATTCGACCCGACCTGGGTGCTCGCCGCCCCCGCTGCATCGCAGGTGCGCCGCCTGCTCAAGTTCGAGATGCTGGATGCGGGCAAAAGTCAAAAGAACGCGACGCGGGCGAAGAACCCGAACGTGCAGAAAATCGCTATTCATCAGGCAGATCCCGACCTCATCGGACTCGTCGCCGTTACGAACGCAGAGAAAGTCATTCTCGACCGCGTGACGGTGGCGGACGGACGCATTGCCCTCTTTGAGGACACGCCCGATGAACGCGAACGCCTTGCGAACGAACTGCGCAGCCGCATCGGCCGACTGCCGGGGCTTGCCGTATTCATCGACGAGGCGCATCACGCGGCGGACGACGACATCAAGCTGCGTGCCGTCGTAACAGGGTGGAGTACGCGTACGGACAGTTCCGTGCGTGGTGTCATCGGCTTCTCGGGCACGCCGTACCTTGCAAAACCGCAGAAAATTGAGTTGACGGAAAATCTTACATTCAAAGTGGAGGAGATTCCGACCATCGCCTGCTCCTATCGGCTCGTTGACGGCATCGGCAACTTCCTCAAGCGTCCGACCGTGCTCTGCGCAGAGCAGGGCATGGAGAGCCGTACCATCATGCAGACGGGACTGCGCGAGTTCCTCACACGCTATCGTGATACGCGTTATGCGGACGGAACGTGTGCAAAACTCGCGATCTTCTTCAGCAACATAGAAAGTCTGGAGGAATCCTACGCCGAGGTCGCCGCCATCGTCGAGGAGGCAGGGCTGCCCTCCGCAGAGAGCATTCTGAAATTCCATCGGGGGAACAAGTCGTACAAGACCGCCGAGGGAGCGCAGCTCGCCTTTGACACACTGGATCTGCCCATCTCGCGTGTGCGTATCGTCATGCTCGCCGAGATTGGCAAGGAGGGCTGGGACTGCCGCTCGCTCACGGGCGTTATCCTCGCGCAAAAGGGCGCGTGTCCGCTGAACAAGGTGCTCCAGACCTCCTGCCGCTGTCTGCGTCAAATCACAAAGGGAACACCCGAGACAGCACTCATCTATCTGAACGAGTCCAACGCAAAACTGCTCGAAAAACAGCTCGCCAAGGAACACCGCACAACCGTCGCGGAGTTCGAGCATGGCGGCGGCATCCCCGTAGAGAAGCGGGAGCGCGTCAGCCGCATTGAGCATCTGGGACTGCCGCCCATCTCCTTCGTGCAGATGCGTGTCGAACTCACACAGGAGTACAGCCGCGTGAAAAAGGACATCGCCGCCGAGATTCGACGTGCGTTCACACCCGACACCGTACGCACGGAGACGTTCACGGAGCGTGACCTATTCGGCATGGTGCAGGAGACGCGGCTCTTTGAGAGCGGCGTTGACCTGCGTGCAGGGGCGGTCTTTTCGCTTTGGCTGCAGCAGATCGCCAAGGAGAGCTTCGGAACGCTCTCCCTGCGCGACCTGCGCACCTATGAGGAGCCGCTGCGTGAGATTTTTGCGAAAATCACCGAGGAGCATGAGGGTCTGCATTTCTATCGGCGCAGCATTATCCAGAGCCGCGTGCGTACAAACATTCGCCGCGCCTTTGCCGAGGAATGGCATACAAAGGTAGAGATCGAGGAGATCCCCGCCGAGGCACATCTCCTCGTTGCGGATTTCCCGCATACCATTCTCACGCGTGAGCCGGAGAAATACTACCCGAGTGCACAGGCGCAGGAGAACATTCTCGCGGATGATCGCGGAGTATTTGAAGTACCACAGGATGTTAAGGCGGCGATTCAGACGATGGAGCGGGTCGGCATGGCAGCGGAGGCAGAGAAACTGCGTCGTCAGTCGGGGCTGCCCGTGGGCAAGGAACGCAGCTTCCACTACCTGCCATACCACATGGACAGCACGTTTGAACGACGCTTTCTCCAAGACCTCCTGCCCGAGCGGCTGCTTGCGGAGAGGAACATCGAGGCCTATTACAACGGCGACCGCAGTCTCACAGAGTTTCGCATCCGCTGTTATGAGCAGCGCGGCGCCGCGGACTGGCGGTATATCGGACGCTACACGCCGGACTTCCTGCTCATCGAGCGCACAGGGGGCAGGATCGCACGCGCCCTCATCATCGAGACGAAGGGCGAAATCTACGCGCACGACCCGCGCTTTCAGAAGCGCAGGACATTCATGGAGACAAAGTTCAGAGAGTTGAACCCGAACTTTGACTATCTCTATCTTGAGGACACCATGAGTGACGCGGAGCGAATGCAGCAGACACGCGCCCGTATCATGGCGTTTTTTACATAGGGAATCACTGATAAAATGAAGTCTGCCAGATTGGCGCAGATTTTCCGCCGAAGTGCGGGCAAAAAAGATGCGTCAAGATGGAGGTGCTGAATTTATCAGTGCTTCCATAGGTGTATGCCCTATGCGAACGCAGAACTCCGCTTAGGGGCGACATACCAAAAGCCTTTTTCAGATGATATACAGACGAGGAGAGCACAATGGCGGTACGATATATCCCGTTTTTCCCCGAGCCGATCGAGGGGCAGGCGGTACTCAGCAACTTTCGGCGCACCCTGCGCTATCACGGGCAGGATGTGCTCTCCGACGATCTGCGGCGCGGGATGCCCGTCTATGAGGTCACGGAGACGGAGCGTGTCGGGGCGAATGCGGCGGAGAACCTCGTCCTGCGTGGCGAGTGCATCTCGGCGTGTGCCTATCTGCGTGAGCAGGGGCGGCAGGTTGACCTCGTTTACATTGACCCGCCGTTTGCCAGCGGTGCGGACTACGCAAAGCAGATCTATCTGCGGCGCAATCCTCATGTCGCGGAGGAACTGCGTGCGGCGGAGACAGATCTGACGGGCGATGCCCTGCGTGCGTTCGAGGAAAAGATGTACGGCGATGTCTGGGACAAGGAAAAATATCTGAACTGGATGTATGAGAATCTCGTCGCCATCAAGAGCGTAATGAGCGACCGCGCAAGCATCTATGTGCATCTGGACTGGCACATCGGTCATTATGTGAAAGTGTTGATGGACGAGATATTCGGGGAAGATAATTTCGTCAATGAAATCGTGTGGAAAAGAGCGACCTCCGGAAGTGCAAAGGCAAGAGCCAAGCGGTATGGAGCCGACCATGATTCCATTTATTTCTACAAACTCGACCAAGAGATTTTGTTCAATCAGCAGTATATGCCCTATCCTGATACAGAGATAGAAAAGCGATTTACAAAAAGCGATGCACGCGGCAGATATAAGGATGCTGAACTGGGGTCGTATTCGCAGGAAACTCTGGATCGACTAAAAAGAGAAGATCGTTTGATTGTTACGGCTTCTGGAAAGTATCGCTATAAGATATATCTGGAAGAAATCGAGGGGGTTTTGGTTGACAGTGTTTGGACGGATATTCCGATTGTCAACTCACAGTCTGTAGAACGTCTTGACTACGCGACCCAAAAGCCCGAAGCCCTTCTTGAGCGCATTATCAAGGCAAGTTCGGATGAGGGAATGCTCGTCGCGGACTTTTTTGGCGGCTCGGGTGTGACTGCTGCAGTCGCTGCACGGCTCGGCCGGAACTTCATCCATGCGGATGTGGGACTGAACTCTGTGCAGACCGCACGCGACCGTCTCGCTGCCGCAGGAGCGGAGTTCTCCGTGTGTGAGGTGAAGGACGGCGTACAGCTCTATCGCAACCCCGTGCAGACGATGGAGAAGATCAAGGAGATCATTCCGGGGCTGCGCAACGAGGATGCCGTCGATGAGTTCTGGGAGGGCGTGATCGAGGACAGCCGCTATGGCATTGTTCCCGTCTACGTGCCAAACCTCATGGACTCCACGACAAAGCTGCTCACCGAGGAGCTGATGAATCGCATCCTGCGTGAGGCGGTGCCTGACCTGCCCTCCGAGGTAAAGCAGGTGATTGTCTACTACATCGACATTGAGGACGAGGAAGCCATTCGCCGGTTCATTCGGGAGGATGATACGACGCTCGTCAAAATCATACTGCGTGATCTAAAGCCCCTCCTCGATGATGCCGTCGTGGAGGACGCAGCGGAGTTCACTGTAGAGCGCGGTGCGGGCGAACTGCTCTATACCGTGCGCATTCGCTCCTTTGCGAGTGATCGTGTGGCACAGAAGATTGCCGCCTACAATGACAAGGCGTATGTCAACAGCTCGGCAAAGAAGCCGTTCCGTCCGATCTTCCTCAGCGAGGAGGGATTGGAGGCGATCGAGTACATCTCCATCGACGCGACCCATGCGGAGCAGAACGCTCCGTGGCACAGCGATGAGGAACTGAGGATCGATAAGGCGGGCTATGTCATACAAAACGGGAGTAAGACGAACGAATTTTGGGATGGGACAATTACATCGGTGCAGCGGCCTCTGCGCCTAAAGATACGCAATATCTGCGGGGATGAGACAGTCTATGTCATTTCTGACAATGGGGAGAATACCGAGAGCGAATGAACGAAAGCATCAAAATCGAAGGGGCGCGTGCCCACAATCTGAAGAATATCAACGTGGAGATCCCGCGCGACAAGCTGGTCGTGGTAACGGGGCTGTCCGGCTCGGGCAAGTCCTCGCTCGCCTTTGACACGATCTATGCCGAGGGGCAGCGCCGCTATGTGGAGTCGCTGTCTGCGTATGCACGGCAGTTCCTCGGGCAGATGGACAAGCCCGACGTGGACAATATCGAAGGGCTGTCGCCCGCGATCTCGATTGACCAGAAGACGACGAGCCACAACCCGCGCTCGACGGTGGGCACGGTGACGGAGGTCTATGACTATCTGCGCCTCCTCTACGCGCGTGCAGGTCGTCCGCACTGTCCGAGCTGCGGCAAGCCCATCACGCAGCAGAGTGTCGATCAGATGGTGGATGCCATTCTGACGCAGCCCGAGGGGACGAAGCTGCTCATCATGGCGCAGCTTGTGCGCGGGAAAAAGGGCGAGCACCGCAAGATCCTCGACCAGATTCGCCGCGACGGCTATGTGCGCGTGCGCATCGACGGGGAACTGCGGGATCTCGGCGAGGAAATTGTACTCGAAAAGCAGAAGAAGCACACAATTGAGATCGTCGTTGACCGTCTTGTTGTGCGTGCAGGGATGGAGAGCCGTCTGACGGACTCACTGGAGACAGCTCTGCGTGCGGGCGGCGGCGTGGTCTACGTGCAGGTGGTGGATGGGGAGCTCCTCATGTTCAGCGAGAATTTCGCCTGTGTGGACTGCGGCATCTCGCTCCCCGAGATTGCGCCGCGCATGTTCTCGTTCAACAGCCCGTTCGGTGCGTGTCCCGTCTGTACGGGGCTCGGCAGTCACAAGGAGTTCGACGAGGAGCTTGTTGTACCCGACCCGACGCTCAGCGTTGCGGACGGCGTCTTTGCGCCGCTCTCGAAGAATCCGAACTCCTACGGCATGCGCGCCATCACGGCACTCCTCCGCGCACATGACTATGACGAGCACACGCAGTGGAACCGCATGGACAAGAAGACGCAGCAGATGCTCCTCCACGGCTCGGAGGAGTATGTTTCCTTCCAATATACGAATATGTTCGGCGAGGAAAAGGAGTACAACGTCCCGTACGAGGGCGTTCTGCCCACGCTTGCACGCCGCTACCGCGAGACGGACTCGGAGGAGATGCGCGAGAGCTACGAGGACTATATGACGGAGACCCCGTGTACGGCGTGCCACGGCGCACGACTCAAGCCCGAGACGCTTGCCGTCACGATTGGCGGCAAGAGCATCGCCGATCTCCCGGCACTCACGATCCGCGAGGCGGATGCGTTTCTCGCAGAGGCGGAGAAGGATTTTTCCCCGCGCGAGGCGAAGATCGCCGTGGAGATCCTAAAGGAAATCCACGCACGGCTGAATTTCCTCCTCGATGTGGGATTGGACTATCTGACACTCTCACGCGCGGCGGGGACGCTTTCGGGCGGCGAGGCACAGCGCATCCGTCTCGCAACGCAGATCGGCTCGGGGCTGATGGGGGTACTCTACATTCTCGACGAGCCGAGCATCGGACTGCACCAGCGCGACAATAACCGTCTGCTTGCAACCCTGCGCCATCTGCGCGACCTCGGCAATACGCTGATCGTTGTGGAGCACGACGAGGACACAATGTATGCCGCCGATCACATCATCGACATCGGCCCCGGTGCGGGCGAGCATGGCGGTGAGGTGGTCGCAGAGGGGACGGCGGCGGAGATTATGAAAAATCCCGCATCCGTCACGGGGCAGTATCTTGCACGGAAAAAGTTTATCCCTGTGCCCACCGAGCGGCGCAAGGGTAATGGCAACTTCCTCGAAGTGGTGGGTGCAGCAGAGAATAATCTCAAGGGAATCAACGTGAAGTTCCCGCTCGGGACGCTGACGCTCGTCACGGGAGTATCCGGCTCGGGCAAGTCCACGCTCGTTAACGAGATCCTCTATCGCGGGGTCGCCTCACGTCTCTACCGTGCGAAGGGGAAGCCCGGAAAGCACAAGAAAATCAAGGGACTGGAGCACATCGACAAGGTCATCAACATCGACCAGCAGCCGATCGGGCGCACACCG
>CALJPB010000131.1 GCA_937981305.1 uncultured Selenomonas sp. | reverse complement strand
TGTGCGACATGATCTTGCGGAGACGCTTGTCCACCTTCTCGAACGTCCACTGACGACGCTCGGAGTTCTGCGACATCTCGAGCGCGGAGGTCGCAACACCGCCCGCATTCGCCGCCTTTGCCGGCGCAAAGAGCACCTTGTGGCTCTGGAAATACGTGATCGCATCGAGGGTCGACGGCATATTCGCCCCCTCACCGACCGCCTGCACACCGTTTGCAACGAGCAGCTTTGCCGACTCCAGATCAATCTCGCTCTGCGTCGCGCACGGCAGTGCAATATCGCACTTCACCGACCAGACACCGCTGCACCCCTCATGGTACTCCGCGTTCGGATGGGTCGCTACATACTCCTTGATGCGTGCACGACGAACTTCCTTGATCTCCTTGACCGCCGCAAGATCGATGCCGTCCGGATCGTAGATGTAGCCGTTCGAGTCGGAGCAGGTCACGACCTTCGCGCCAAACTCCTGTGCCTTCTCAATGGCATAGATTGCCACGTTGCCCGCGCCGGAGACGACAATCGTCTTGCCCGCGAGGTCGATGCCCTTCGCCGCAAGCATATCCTGTACGAAATAGAGCAGACCGTAGCCCGTTGCCTCCGTACGTGCAAGGCTGCCCCAGTAGTCCGTGCGCTTGCCCGTCAGAACACCCGCGTCATACGAGTCGCGGATGCGCTTGTACTGGCCGAAGAGATAGCCGATCTCGCGCCCGCCGACGCCAATATCGCCTGCCGGAACATCCACGTTCGGCCCGATGTGGCGATAGAGCTCCGTCATAAAGCTCTGGCAGAAGTTCATGACCTCGTTGTCGCTGCGCCCGTGCGGATCGAAATCCGAGCCGCCCTTGCCACCGCCGATTGGCAGCCCCGTCAGCGCATTCTTGTAGACCTGCTCAAATGCGAGGAACTTCAAGATATCAAGCGTGACGCTCGGATGGAAACGCAGCCCGCCCTTGTACGGGCCAAGCGTGCTGGACATCTGTACGCGATAGCCGCGATTGACCTGGATCTCGCCCTTGTCATCCACCCACGGCACACGGAACGTGATGATGCGGTCTGCCTCGACCATACGCTCGAGGATCTTGTGCTGCTTGTACTCGGGATGCTTCTCCAAAAGGGGAACGACGGAGGTCAGAACCTCGGATACCGTATTCTTGAAATGCGTTTGATCGGGATCGCGCTTCGATACCAGATCGAGAATATCATCTACATACTGTTTCATGTCAGACATTATAATTCCTCCCTCTTGCTTGCTCGGTGCCCTTCATCGAACGTGACTGAGTATAGCACACGGCACAAAGGTTTGTATAGGGATTACAGGCATGAATACAATATGCAGTGGAAATACAAAAAAGAAGTGCCGATTGCGGCACTTCTCCAAAACTTACAGATGATAGGGCTCTCCCCTGCTGATCTTAAATGCACGGTAAATCTGCTCTACGAGGAAGAGGCGGATCAGCTGATGCGGCAGGGTAAAATGCGAGAATGAAAGCCGAAGATCGGCGTGCCTACGCAACTCATCCGCAAGACCAAAGGGTCCCCCGATGAGAAAAGCAATATGGCTCTCGCCTGTGACTACAAGGTGGTCAATCTTTGCCGCAAGCTCCTCCGAGGACAGTTCTGCACCGCCGACATCGAGCATAATGAGATATGCCCCCTGCGGCACCTGCGCCAAAAGCCGCTCACCCTCGCGACGGATGGTCTCCGCCTTTTCCGCCGCAGAGGGCTTTTCCTTCATACGTTCTTCTGCGATTTCGTGCGTGCGCACATCCGCATAGGGACGCAGACGCTTCTCATACTCGGCGATCCCGTCGCGCAGGTACTTTTCCTTGATCTTTCCCGCGCAGACGATTGTAATCTTCAACGATCCTCCTGCGGCATCTCTTCGAGCGTGACCTCCGCCTTGCGCTTCGTATCATTGCGGTCATATGTCACCGTCACCTTGTCGCCGACCTTGTACGAGGCAATCTTTGTGCGCAGCTCTGCAACGCTGTTGACCTCCTCGCCGTTGATCTCAAGGATGATGTCGCCGCGCTGGAAGCCTGCCTTGCCGCATGGGCCGTCGAGCGTCAGGCGGAAGATGTAGACACCCTTGTCAATGTTCAGCTGATAGCCGTAGCGTGCGGCTGTATTCGGATCAAAGACGGAGACGCCGAGATACGGACGCGCCACATAGCCCTTTTCGATCAGCTCATTGACGATGGTCTCGACCGTATTGATCGGGATAGAAAAGCCCATGCCCTCGACTGCGGCAGCTGCGACCTTCGCACTGTTGATGCCGATGACCTCACCATCTGCATTGACGAGTGCGCCGCCCGAGTTGCCGGGGCTGATCGCCGCATCCGTCTGAATGAGCTTCAAGCGGCGCTCACTGATGTCGAGCGTGCGGTTCAAAGCGCTGATGACGCCCGCCGTCACTGTTCCCTGAAACTCAAGCCCCATCGGATTGCCGATGGCGATGGCCGGCTCGCCGACGACGAGATCATCGGAATTGCCGAACTTCGCCGTAGGCAGCCCCGTGGCCTCGATTTTCACAACGGCGATGTCCGTAAGCTCGTCCGCTCCCACAAGCTTCCCCTTGAAGCTGCGCCCGTCCGGAAGCGAAACCGTGATCTCCTTCGCACCCTGGATCACATGGTTGTTCGTCACGATGTAGCCGTCGCTCTTGAAGATGACGCCCGAGCCGACGCCCTCCGTCTCGACCGGCATATTGAACCAGTCGCGCACGACCGTCTTGTTCGTGATGCCGACGACGGCAGGGCCTACCGCGCGTGCCGCACGAACCGCCGGCGTGTTGCGCGCATCCGACAAAGGCTTCTGACTCGCCGCCTGCTCTACGGCAATGCCGCCCGCAACAGAATTTTCCTTCTCCTTCGCCGTGCTGTCCGAGCAGCCCGCAAAGAGCACGGCGCCGACGACGAAGACGCCAATCGCGCCCGAAAGAAGCTTCTTCTTCCTATTCCAAAAACAAGTCATGCAAAACCCTCCTAGAATTTCAGTAACGACACGCAATGTCCATTCTCATCTTTCTCCGTCCCTCACCTCACATAATGCACCCGCTCCGCTTCAAACCTGTCTGCGTGCAGCTTTCTCTCGTTCGGATAGCCGAGGGCGAATAGGGAGAACGCCTTGAGGTTCGCGGGCATTTCGAGGATTTCTTCCACCTTCTTCATGTTCTCCTCGTAGGGCGCAATGCCGAACCAGACGCCGCCGAGGCCGAGATACGTCGCTTCGAGCCAGATGTTTTGCTGCGCCGCTGCCATGTCGATGTGCGAAAAGCGCGGCACGGTCAAGCCCTCCGTA
>CALJPB010000130.1 GCA_937981305.1 uncultured Selenomonas sp. | reverse complement strand
GCAAAAGCAGCTCTACTACGAGGTGTTCTACCGCGACTATATGGCGTACAGCCGTCTGGAGGCGGAAAACCTTGCACGAGCGGGTGCATCCGCCGACCACCGCGAGGCGGTGACAGCGTTCCTTGAGGGACGCAAGCCGCAGTTTAATCAATAAAAAAAGCAGCGATGCTGCTGCCCATATATCCATAGAAATACGAAAGCCTCATGAAACAAGATGATGTTTCATGAGGCTGTTTTTACTGCCATGACAGATTCAGTTTTCTGCCGTGCGCCGCACAGTCGGACAGATACAAGTTGATGAGTGTCTGATAAGGAATGCCGACCTCTGCGGACTGCGCCTTGAAGTACGCAACGGTTTCATTGTTAATGTTGATTGTGATTTGTTTTTTGAGACGTTTGGAATATGGATTTTTTATTGCATCCGAAAAATCGTATTCTTCTTTCATGGTATCCCTCCTAAAGACGCTCCCAATACTGACTTTCCTCTCTTCGGGTTGCCTTTCGTGCAGATATGATACGCAACACACCTCCCATACGGAAGCAGTGACAAACAACCAACATACGATTTGCTTTGCTCATTCCAAGCATAACGAACCGCTCTTCATCCAGAGAGTGCGCTTCGTCGTATTTGAGAAGAGCATCATCATCATAGAACACGGTCGCTGCTTCCTCAAAGGAAATGCCATGCTTCTTCTGATTGGAACTGTTCTTTTCTTCATCCCATGCGAAGTGTATATCCATAATTATATTATACATATATTCTACCGCTCGTCAATCAAAACTCCTGCCGTACGCCCGTATAGAACGCACGGCGAGTGCTGTCGTTCACATCGTTCCACTCGCCAAAGAGATATGTGCCGTCCTTCACTTGGTACTGCGCACGCAGACGCACGCTGACATCGTTCGGATCATAGGCATCGGCAGAGAATTTGAATTTCTCACCCGCATAGGCATCCACGCCGACCCCCGCTGCACCCGCGACGACGCCCGCGCGTGCGCCGAAGGAAGTGCCGCGTGTACCAACCTGTGCATTAAATTTATCACCGCCGCCAATATCGTCCACGCCGAATGTCGCGTACATTCCCTGTTTCTCGCCGACATCAAGGTTCACGTTCGTGCGCCAGTCATCCGCCTTGCCGCTGTACATCGCGTCCACCTTCGACGTGATCTTGACGTTCTGCAACCGCCCCATAAGGCCGCCCGCTTTGTCCGTCATCGTGCGTGCGTTGTGGATGAGGGCGCGCGCGTCCTCCTGCGTCTCTCGATCGCCCGCGACCGCCTCGATCCCCTCGGCGATACGCAGGATGCGCTCGGAGGAGGCGGTGATGTTTTCAAGCGTCTTTCTGAGATTTTCTGCTGTCTGCGGGTCTGCGCCGACAGTCTCAAGGTTCGTCATGATACGCTCAACGCTCTCCGTGGTCTGCACGAGGTTGCCCGTCATATTGTTCATGTTCGCAAGCATGGCGTGCAGATTGCCGCGATTCTCGTTCGCCATCTGCTCCAAGGTCGCGGTCAGACCGTCGAGGTGCGCCGTCATCTGCTCCATGTTGACGACGAGTTGGACCATCGAACTCTGGAAGCCGGGAGCACCAACAATGTTGTTGATGGCGGTGAGCATCGCCTCGACCTGAATAATCATCTTGTTCAGCTCGGTGAACATGGTATCCATGCCCATCTCGTTCTCGCCGTAGAGATAGTCGCCATTCGCATAAAAATCGGCATTGGACGAGGGTGTAATGATGACGAATTTATCCCCCATAATGCCGGGCTGTCCAATGGTGATGGAGGAACCGCGCGGAATCTTCACGCCGTCTCGAATGCGCATGGAGACCGTGACCCCCAGTCCGTCGCTCACGACCTCCTCGACCTGTCCGACGGGAACGCCCGCAAGGAGCACCTGTGCCTCCGGGTTCAGCCCGATGGCGCGCCCGAACCCCGCATAGAGCATATAGTCCTGACTACCGCCAATCCGCAGCCCGCCGAAGAACATGACAACGGCGATGAGGAGTGCCACGCCCCCGAGTGTAAACGCTCCAACCTTTGCCTCTGCGCTCATGCCCCAACCTCCCTGCGATGGTGCAGCGTACGGAAAAATGCCTGTACGCGCTCATCCTTATTATCCTGAAACCGCTCCGCCGTATCGACGGCGATGAGCTGTCCCTCGTAAATCATGGCAATGCGGTCGGCAATGCGGTTCGCACTCGCCATATCGTGCGTGACGACAATCGAGGTCACGCCGAGTTTTCGCTGCATATCAATAATCAGTTCGTCAATCTTTGCCGTCATGATGGGATCCAGTCCCGAGCTCGGTTCATCGTAAAAGATGATCTCGGGATCGGTCGCAATTGCACGCGCAAGCCCCACACGTTTTTTCATCCCGCCCGAGAGTTCCTGCGGCATCATCGCCGCTGCATCGGGCAGTCCGACAAGCGCAAGTTTTTCCGCCACGATGCGGCGAATCTCATCCTCACCCTTATTGGTATGCTCGCGCAGCCCGAACGCGACGTTCTCCCCAACACTCATAGAGTCAAAGAGCGCAGAGTACTGGAATACCATACCCATCCGCAGACGAATGCGGTCGAGTGCGTCCTCGCTCATCGCCGTGATGTTGTCGTCGCCGAGGTAGATCTCGCCCGAGGTGGGGCGGTCCAGTCCGATCATCAGGCGCAGGAGGGTCGATTTCCCCGAGCCCGAACCGCCGATGATGGCGATGGTCTCCCCCTTCTCGATGGTGAGGCTGATCCCCTTGAGTGCTTCCTTGTCCCCGAAACACTTTTTGACGTTGTTCAGTCGTATCATAGCGTGTCCTCAGAACAAGAAGAATGTCAAGACGGCATTCAGAATAAAAATGACAATGATGGAGGTGACAACGGTCTGCA
>CALJPB010000129.1 GCA_937981305.1 uncultured Selenomonas sp. | reverse complement strand
TAGGTGCCCGCGCCGAGCATCTTGACATTCGCGCCGTAGTGCGGACCATCGTCTGCGCTCATCGGCATGAAGACGCCCTCAAGGCTCTCGCCCGTCTCGCGCTTCGTGAACTTGTAGTGCACCGTCAGATAGGGAATCCACTCGCCGACACCGAAGCCGCACTCATTGCCCTCAGTTGCATGGATATCCGTCTCAATGTGGATATCCGCCTGATCTGCCGGGAGGCTCATGCCGGCAGGCTCCATCGTAACCGGCTGGAAATACACGAGCGCAACCTTGAAGTGGTTCGTCGTATCCTCAATCTCGTCGCCGATCGGGAACTCCTCGAACGCAGCTTCGCTGACATTCGCATTGATCGCAAACGTAGAGAATGCGACAGCGCCAACGGCAAGCGCCTTCTTGAGCATGCTGAGACCGGATTTCTTCATGGGATAATCCTCCTTACAAAGATGAAACACTGCTCCCTCTTACGGGGAAAACTCACGCCTCTGCCGCAGCAGAGCGTTTTCTATATGATACCATCGCGACCGCCGCTGCAATCAGCAGAATCTGCGGCACAATGGTTTCATAGGTGGGATAAAGCCCGAGCAAGTCGATGCTCGGAACGGGAATCGCCTCGATGACCGAGGTGGAGATCACATCGGCCTCCTGCAGTTCCTTGAGTCCGCCGCCGAGGAAGGTGACCGCAAGGACAAACATGAACGCGCTCGTCACCTTGAAGAACGGACCGATCGGGATGCGCAGCGCACCGCGCTGCATGAGGAAGAAGAGCAGGGCAAGCGCCGCACACGCAGCGACAAAGCCGCCCCAGATCATATCGACATCGCCGATGGCGTTGTTGAAGAGTGCCTGATAGAAGAGAATGACCTCTGCACCCTCGCGATAAACCGCGAGGAATACGGCAAAACCGAGGGCTCGTGATTTCCCCGTCGAGAGTGTCAGCTTCACCTGCTTGTCAATGTAGGATTTCCACGCCTTCGCGTTGGACTTGCCGCCCATCCATGCAGATGTGCCGAGGAGAACAAGCACGGCGAAGAGTGCTGTACATCCCTCGATGATCTCACGGCCGGAGCCTGTTGTCGTCGTATTGTCAAGAATCTCGGCAAAGAGATAGGCACTGATAAAGCTTGCAATAACGCCCGCAATCGCCCAGTTATAGACCGTGGAGAGTTCCTTCTCATGTCCGGCACGCCCAAGGTAGGCGATGATGCCGACGAGCACGAGGATTGCCTCAACGCCCTCGCGCAGAAGAATGAGGAAGGCCTGCAGGAACATGCCCCAACCGCCCGACTGCACGCCCGCTGTCTCGAGCGTTGTCACTTCTGCCTGAACCATATCGAGGAGTTTTTTCCCCTCGGCTTCTACCTCGGACTGCGGCGCCCCTGAGCGAATCGCCTTTTTCAGCGTGTAGAACTGGTACTCCGTGAGGTTCGCACTCTTGGAGGAGATCCCGCTGCGTACAGCACTCTCCAGACCGTCCTTTTCATAGATGCCGTAGTAGATATCATTGACGGCATCCTTTGCCCCCTCCGCATTGCCTGATTGGTAAATCGTATAGACATTATTCATCTCAGCGGCAATGTGGTCGTGGATCTGCTGCCACGTCTGCGCAGCATTCGTGGATGCTGCAGGCAGGAGCAGAAAGAGCGCCATAATGAATACAATGAGTTTTCTCATGGGATTACTTATTCCTCTCCTTCTTCCAGCACATGCACATTATTTGATATTGCGTGCAGGCTTCATGTTAAAGTAAACAGGACACTGCATATCGGATTCCATCGGCTGCCCGTTCATATCCTTCGCGGGCTCGAATTTCCACTGCTTCTCGACAATGCGGCGCGCCATCCGATCGTAGAGCGCATTTCCAGAGGAGACCTGGATGCGGGTGCTGATAACCTTGCCATCCGTACCGATGCGTGCCGAAACGGCAATGCGTCCCTTGAACTGAATGACGCCGTAGGGCGGCTGTTCCGCGTGCAGGATCTTACCCGGCATGCCGATTTGCTTCCCCTCACCGGAACGCAGAACCTTCGGTTCTTCCTTTTCCGGTGTCTCCTCGACTTCCTTCAGAATCTCGGTGATGGCTTCCTCCGGAACCTCCGCCTCGACCACGGCAGGCTCTTCTTCGACCTGTTCCGGTTCAGGCGGCGGCGGTGGCGGCGGAGGAGGTTCCTCTGCCTGTTCCTCCTCGGGAGGCCCCGGATCATCCGCGAGTTCGACCCACTCCATCGGCTCCTCCTGCGGAGGTGCTTCAAGTGCTTTGAACACGTGTGGAATCAGGATCGTTAGAAAGAGCCACGCAATGATGTGAAAGAAGAACGCGAGAACAAAGGCGAGGCGCCAATGTGTCTGATACTGCACTCAGACCCCTCCCGTCTCCGTTGCGATGGACACATGGCGCGTCCCCGCCTCCTTGAGCGCGTCAAAGACGGTGACAACAAACTGATAGTCTGCCTTGCGGTCGCCGCGTACGACAAAGACCGTATCGGGATCATCTTCGAGCTGTGTCTTGACCCGCGCTGTGAGTTCCCGCGTCGGTTCCTCATCGCGGTCGAAGAGAACCTTGCCGTCCTCTGTCACCGTGATGGAGACAATGTGCGGACGCGTATCCTGCTTGGCGCTTGCCGCTTGTGGGAGACTGACCTGCACTGTGCTCGCGTTCACCATATACATCGTACTGAGCATGAAGAAGACGAGCAGGAAGAGCATAATGTCGATCATCGGGATAATCATGACGAGCGGCTCACGCACATCATGAAAATTACGACGCATGAGAATGCCCTCCATCATTCGCGGCGAACCCCGCGAGCAGGGTATTCATCGTCTTTTCGAGCAGTGTCAGCATCATGTCCATGCGCTGTGCGAAGTAGGTGTGCACAACAAGTGCAAAGATCGCCACGAGCAGTCCTGTCGCCGTTGCAATCAGTGCCTCTCCGATGCCGCCCGTAATCGCCATCGGCTGCCCTGCCTGCAGGTTGAACACGCTGAAGGACTGGATCATACCCGAGATTGTACCCAAGAGACCGAGCAGCGGTGCAAGCGTGACAATCGTTGAAAGATAGTTGAGACGTGCACGCAGAAGCATTGCCGCCTCACCGTAAACCGCCTCAAGCGTCATGGGAACATCCTCCCCCGCCGCACGCGCATCGACTGCACTCTGTATGAGATGGGCGACCATGTTGTCCTTGCCCTTCACAGCAGGTGCTACCTCATCCAGCTTCTTTTTGCGAAGCGCGGCGGCAACGTCTGCCTCAAGTGCACTTGCCCCATGCGACGCACGTCGATAGAGCAAAAAACGGTCGATGGCAATCGCTGCCACTGTGAGCGAACACAGGAGCAGCAGATACATTACCGGTCCGCCTTTTTCAAAGAGTTCAGCACTGGTCAAAAAGAACACCCTCCTTGTTAAACGCGCGAAACGCGCGTAATCCCCCTATAGATTCGTAGCATATCAATCGATAATGATATCCCTTACGAAACGTGAATCGATATTGAGTATAACTCTGTAGAGACCGATTGTCAATACGCCTTTTAATGAAACTATCATCATCGAAGTTCATCCATGTAATTTATTGTATGCTTCTGCAAGTTTCTGAAAACGCGGCAATGCGCGTTCAATCATCGCCGTGCGCACGCAGTATGCTGCGCGGAAGTAGCCGGGACAGCCGAAGTCCGCCCCCGGCACAAGGAGCAGATCGAACTCCTGTGCGCGTGTGCAGAACGCCGCATCGTCCTCCTCCAATGCCTTCGGGAAGAGATAGAACGCCCCCTGTGGCTGCATACATTCAAACCCCGCAGCCGTCAGCCCGTTGTAGAGTAGGCTTGCGTTGTGTGCATAGGTGCTCAGATCTGCGGATTTTCCCGCACAGCGTGCGATGACGAGCTGCCAGAGGGAGGGCGCATTGACGTGCGTAAGGACACGCGCTGCGCCCGCCATCGCACCGTAGACGCGTGCAAAATCTGCAACCGTATCCGGCACGACAATGTAGCCGATGCGCTCGCCCGGCAGGGAGAAGGACTTGCTGTAGGAGTAGCAGACGATCGTGTTCTCGTAGATCAGAGGAATACACGGTACAGTTAATCCGTCGTAGACGATCTCGCGATAGGGCTCGTCTGCGATGATAAAAATCGGATGCCCATACGTCTGCTCTTTTATATGCAGGAGTTCTGCAAGCCGCCGAATGGTCGTCTCACTGTAGACCGCGCCGCTCGGATTGTTCGGCGAGTTGATGATGACTGCCTTTGTGCGCGGCGTGAGTGCTGCCTCAAGTGCAGCAAAGTCGATCTGAAAGTCGTCTGTTTTCGCCGGTACGACGACGAGTTTTCCCCCGCACGCCTCGACAAAGACACGGTACTCGGGGAAGAACGGTGCAATCGTGACGAACTCGTCCCCCGCCTCCGCGAGTGCCTTGAATGTAATCGTGATGGATGCCGCCGCACCCGCCGTCATAAAGAGATTCTTCCCCGTAATCTCCATGCCGAAACGCTTGTTCAGATCGGCGGCAAGGATCTCACGCACCTGCTGCGTGGCATGCACGGCAACAGTGGAAGCGGCAGACGGCGTAGGGCTTTTCTCCACTACCACAGCGGGAGCAACCGGCGGCACAGGCGCAGCCGACACGGCAGGAATCACAGCAGCAGGCTTCCCCCCCATCCCAAGGAATGCAGCGAGATGCGGGTATTCCGTGCGCGTTTTCCCCGGATTGAGACGCGCATCGAGACCTGCGAGGCGTTTGATCTCCGCCCCCTGTTCGTCCGATACGGCCGCGCCATGAGAAGCAAGGATATTCTCGTAGAGCTTCATCGCATCGTCGGGACGTTTCTCTCGCTGGCAGATCCGCGCAAGCAGGATGCGCACAGCCACATTCGAGGGATCCCTTGAAAGCGTCGTCGTTACCCAGCTTGCCGCACGCGTATAGTCGCCCAGCTCGAAATAGGCGCGTGCCACATCACTAAAGCACTCCTCGGGCAGATCCCCCTGCGCGAGCATATCGGCACAGCCGTTGATCACCGCTGCATATTCCTTTTTCTCCACAG
>CALJPB010000128.1 GCA_937981305.1 uncultured Selenomonas sp. | reverse complement strand
GAGCACCACGTCGTTGATGAGCAGATCGACGCGAGTGCCGTCCGCGAGGAGTTTCTTCTCGTCGAGCGCGTTCATCTGTTTCTGCGCGGCAGAGACGAAGACATCGGCGGCACCACCGTTCTCAATCGCCTGTTGGAGCGCACCGCTGCTGCCAAAGTTGAAGACGAGCTTCGTGTTCCCGTGCTCCTTCTCGTACATTCCGCCGAGTTCCTTCATCGCGTCCGTGAGGCTCGCTGCCGCAGAGACCTGCAGCTCGACCGGGCCTTCCTTCGGCGTGTCCATCTTGTTCGCGCTGTCGCCGCCGCCAACGCAGCCGGCGGTAAAGAGTGCCATGGCGGTGAGCCCTGCCGTAAGTAAGTTCCTGAGTTTCATGATTGTATTCTCCTTTACAAAATAGAGTAGGCACGACCGTTTCCGGTCGTACCCCGTGACGGAATCCGTCAGGCAAGGTGTCGTAGGTTTCCCCTTAGACGATCCTTGCTCGGAGTTGGTTGAGGGAAATCCCTCCGTCAGCGCACGAATGTGCCGCTCTTGCCGCCGGACTTGCGCTCAAGGCGGATATCGCCGATCTCCATGCGCTTGTCGATTGCCTTGCACATATCGTAGATCGTGAGGAGCGCAACGCTCACGGCGTGCAGCGCCTCCATCTCGACACCCGTCTCGCCCGTGACCTTTACGGTCGCCGTCGCATGTACGGCGCAGCGTGGGGGCTCCTCAAGCGCAAAGTCGAGCGTGCATTTGGCGAGCGGCAGCGGGTGGCAGAGCGGGATCGTGTCCGACGTGCGCTTTGCCGCCATGATGCCCGCAATGCGTGCAACGCCGAGCACATCGCCCTTCGCCGCCGTGCCGCCCGCGATGGCGGCATAGACCGCATCACTCACGTAGATGCGCCCGCTCGCGACAGCCTCGCGATGCGTCTTCTCCTTGCCGCTGACATCCACCATAATGGCTGCGCCGCCTTCATCGAAATGCGTCAGTCCCATATTCGGCATATATCTTCCTCCTTCCTTAACGAATGCTTTCATCATAGCGTAACTTGCATTGAAAATCAATCAGTTTCCTGTAATCTTCTGTTTGAAAGAAAAGGGACTAAGGACACAAAAACTTTTCTCATTTACGAAAAACCATAGAGAAAATCTATTTTATGTGGTATAATCAATAAAAAGAGTATATAAATGAGAATGATTTTTAAAGGTGGATTATTTCCTGCGAAAATCATTCGAATTTGATCGTGAATGTGTGTTATATACGGCGTGTTTTTGAAAATACTGTCGATGAAACAGGGGAGAAACTATGCAGGAGGTTCGTGTTCAGGATGCCGTGGGGATGGTGCTCTGCCACGATATCACGGAGATTGTACGTGGTGAGCGCAAGGGGGCGCGTTTTCGCAAGGGCGATGTGATCCGTGCGGAGGATGTCGAGGTCCTGCTCCGACTCGGCAAGGAGCATATCTATGTCTGGGAAGACAGCGAGAATATGCTGCACGAGAACGATGCGGCGGCGATTTTGCGCGATGTCTGCCAAAGTGAATAT
>CALJPB010000127.1 GCA_937981305.1 uncultured Selenomonas sp. | reverse complement strand
GGGGCGTTGTCTGCTGCGCCCGTCTGCCAAGCTCGAGCGCGGCGAGTACGGTCGCCGCCTTTGCCATACCGATCCCGGGGATGCGTGCAAACTCGGCGGGCGGCATCGCAAGGATCTCAGAGAGCCCCGTCGCACGAAACCGTGCAACGATCCCGTGTGCCAGCTCGAGTACGTTCTCCCCCATGCGCCCCGTCCGCAGGAGAATCGCAAGCAGCTCCGCATCGCTCAGTGCGCCTGCGCCGCGTTCGATCAAACGCTCACGCGGGCGTTCGCCGTGCGGCAGATCACGCAGATTCATCCGTGTCCTCCATCGCCACCCCCGCCACACGTGCGAGTTCTGCGACCGCGTGGAGCGGCAGCCCGACGACGTTCGAGAACGACCCGTGCAGTTCCTCGATGTAGATCGCCGCACGTCCTTGGATCGCGTACGCGCCCGCCTTGCCCATCGGCTCGCCCGTGGCGACGTAGGCGGCGATCTCCGCCTCGGTCATTGGGGCGAAGCGCACGAGCGTCTCCGCCGCATCGGTATATGCACGCCCATCCACGACCCACGCAATCCCCGTGAGCACGGTATGCTGCCGCCCCTCAAGCAGCGAGAGCACATGGCGTGCCTCGGCGGCATCACGCGGCTTGCCGAAGGACCGCCCATTCAGCACGACGGCGGTATCTGCTCCGAGCACGGCGTGCTCAGGGTACTCCTCCGCCACCTTGCGCGCCTTGACGAGCGCATTGCGAATCACGGCATCGCGCGGATGTTCGCCGTCCTCAATCTCGTCGATGGCAGGCGTGATCGACACGAACTTTGCCCCGACCTGCCGCAGAAGCGCGCGCCGTCGCGGCGATGCAGATGCCAGTATGAACATAGCTCCTCCTCCTGCCGCCCGCAATGGGGCAAAAAGAGACACCGAAACTGTGCCGGTGTCTCTTAGGGAAGCACTGATAAATTCAGCCCATCATCTTGACGCATCTTTTTTGCCCGCTTTTTGTCGGCAAATCCTCCACATAGCTTTGGCTATGCGTCCGGTTTGCCTCCTCAATCGGACAGAAAAATCTACGCCAATCTGGCGGACTTCATTTTATCAGCGATTCCCTCACAATTTCTTTAATTGATTTGATTCGCCCTTGTATGCGCTTTTTCCTGCAAATAATCTATATCAAATACCGCAGATAGACATAGACCGTCGAAAGGACGATCGTGAGCAGCATGAGCGGGAAGCCGATCTTGAAGTAGCGGACGAAGCTGATGTGCACGCCGCGCTCCGCCGCCATGCCCGCCACAATGAGGTTTGCCGATGCGCCGACGAGCGTCCCATTGCCGCCGAGACACGCGCCGAGTGCAAGCGACCACCAGAGCGGCTCAAGGTTCGAGATCCCCATCGCGCCCATGTTCTGAATGAGCGGAATCATCGTCGCAACAAACGGGATATTGTCCAGCACAGACGAGATGATCGCGCTCATCCAGAGAATGAGGAGCGCCGTCGCCGTCAGGTCGCCGCCCGTCGTCTCCACTGCCGTCTCCGCCAGCTGCGCGATAATGCCGACCTCAATGAGGCCGCCGACCGCGATAAAGAGACCGATAAAGAAGAAGATCGTCGGCCACTCGACCGCGTGCATCGCCTTTTCCACCAGATGCTCGCTGCCGCCCGCAAGCAGCAGCAGCAGGAAGCCGCCCGTGAGTGCAATCAGCGAGGACTCAATGTGCGTAAACGAGTGTGTGAAA
>CALJPB010000126.1 GCA_937981305.1 uncultured Selenomonas sp. | reverse complement strand
GCTGCCGGCCGGGTAGTGCAGCACGCAGGCGTTGGCGCCGCTGGCGACGATGTTGCCGTAGGCCGGAAATTCGGCCCCGCTTTGGCGGAATTCGTGCAGCAGCTCCGCTTCCAGATGGTGTTCGCGCGTGTCTTGCCCCTGCCGCAGCATGGCGGCGCTGCGCTGCATGGCGCGAATGTGGGCGCGCGCGCTGATGGCGCAGGCGGCGGCACTCGACTTCGACTATTTTCATGGCATTCCGACGGAGGACGCCGTCTCTGCGATTCTCATTCGCACGGCGGACGGATTTGCCCCCGAGGGCGTGGCGGCGGCAATCAATGAGATGTATCCGACGCTTTCGGCGCGTGCGGCACATGGCATGGTGCACGATGTCGGGCAGGGGCTCGGCGGCATTACGGGGACGATCACGGTGCTGCTCCTCGTCATCTGGCTGCTCGCCGCGCTCATCCTTGGCATTGCCTTCCGCATGGTCGCATACGAGCGGCGGCGGGAGTTTGCAATACTTAGAATTACGGGTGCGCGGCGCGCCCTCTTGACGCGCATGATGCTGACGGAGGCTCTGCTTGTTTCGTTTACGGGCGGCGCGGTCGGCATATGCACGGGAGCGGTCGTGATCCTGCCGTTTGCGGGGCTGATGAAGGAGAGCCTGACACGTCCCTATCTCCTGCCGGATGGCGGGGTGATTCTCGCACTTGCGCTCGGCACGTTTGCGGCGACGGTGCTCTCGGGAATGCTGTCGGCGGCGTGGACGGTGCGTTGCGTTGGCTTCGCCGAGCTCAGTGCAGTACTGCGGGAGGATGGATGATGGAACTTCGTGCGGAGAAGATCAGCCGCGATTTCCTGCGCTACAGTGCAAAGGACGGCTATTTTACGGCGGTCGCGGAGACGGACTTCACGCTTGCGGCGGGGACGCTCACGGCGGTGATGGGACGCTCGGGCAGCGGCAAGAGCACGCTGCTCCATATCCTCGGTGGACTGATGAAGCCTGTGACGGGCCGTGTCCTGCTCGATGAAACGGATATCTACGCGCTGGGGGAGGCGGAGCGCGACGCGCTGCGCCGCTGTCACATCGGCATCGCTCCGCAGCGTCTGATGTCGCTCGCCGCGCTCACGGTACGCGAGAACATTCTGCTGCCCGCATTGCTGACGGGGCAGGAGGAGGCTGCTGCCGTGCGTGCCGATGTGCTGATGGAACGTCTCGGTATCCGTAAGCTCGCGTCGGTCGCGCCGTCGGAACTCTCGGGAGGGGAACTCAGGCGCGTGACGATTGCGCGGGCACTCGTGATGCAGCCCGAAATTCTCCTTGCGGACGAGCCGACGGGCGATCTCGATGAGGAGAATACGCACAGCGTCCTCCGTCTCCTGCGTGAGACGGCAGATGCGGGCACTGCCGTCCTCCTCGTCACGCATGAGCGCGAGGCGGAAGCGTACGCTGACGCTGCCTATACCATGACGGCGGGGAAGTTGGACAAAATCGCATAAGAAATCCCGAACGGTGACGAATCACTGTTCGGGATTTTTGTCTGCCTAGTCCCGCAGAAGCATAAGATCCTCGATGGGGAATCTGAAATGTAATGTATCACCTACCCCAGCGTTCTGTGCCTCCCAGATCGCCTTGTCGATTTCCCAGCGGATGGGAAGTCCGCCGTCTGCAAAGCGTAGCATGATGATGTAGGTAAAGGTGCTCTCGATGATCTCGGCGATGCGTGCAGGAAGTGCATCCGCATCGCTCTCTGACGCAAGTACAAGATAGTGTGCGCGGACGGCGATGTGCCGCACGTCCGTCGCCGCGTCCGCGACGCGGAGCGTGATGCCCCAGTCGGTCGCCGTGACGTGCGTTTCGTCCACACGGTGAGCGGCAGAGATGTTCTTGCAGCCTGTGAGTGTGGTCGCAGCACACGTGCCGGGACTGCGAAAGAGTTCGTGCTTATCCATCGGCGGCGTGAGCTGTCCGCGATTGACGGTCGCGATCTCGCGTGCGATGCGGAACGCCTCGTCGCGGTCGTGTGTGACCAGAATTGCCGAGATGTCCTGCATGGCGAGAAGCTCGCGCAGTGCCGTCTCAATCTGCCACTTGAGATGTGTGTCGAGAGCGGAGAGCGGCTCGTCGGGGAGCAGCACATCCGCGCCGCGTGCGAGGATGCGTGCAAAGGCGACGCGCTGCTGCTGACCGCCCGAGAGCCCACCAGGATAGGCGTTTTCAAGCCCCTCCAGCGAGAAGCGCGTGACGTTTTCCGCAAAGATGCGCTCCTTTTCCTCCTTTGAACCGTCCAAGGCAAAGATGATGTTCTCGCGTACGGTCATGTTCGGAAAGAGGGCGTAGTTCTGAAAGAGATAGCCGACGCTGCGCACCTGCGGCGGGAGGTTGATGCGCTTTTCACTGTCATAGAGTGTGCGTCCGTTGAGGACGATCTGTCCGCGATCGGGACGCTCGAGCCCAGCGATACATCGCAGCGTCATACTCTTGCCGCTGCCCGATGCGCCGAGGAGGGCGAGCGTTGTATCCGTGAGCGTAAAGTTTGCCGCAAGGGTGAAATCACGCAGCCGCTTTTCGATGTTTACAATCAGCTTCATCAGCGTACCTCCCGCGTGAGGTACAGGTTCATCGCCCCGATAAAGACGAGCGAGAACAGGGAGATGACGATTGCCCAGCGAAAGGCGAGGTCGTAGTCGTTCGCCTGCACCGCCGCATAGATGGCGGTGGACATGGTCTGCGTGTGCCCCGGGATGTTGCCCGCGAACATGATGGTTGCACCAAACTCGCCGAGCGCACGGGCAAACGAGAGGACGAGCCCCGCGAGGATGCCGTGACGTGCATTCGGCAGAATGATCCGCCAGAAGATGCGTCCGTTGCTGACACCGAGGGTCTGCGCCGCATGGATTATGTTTCGATCCATCGCCTCGAACGCGCCGCGCGCCGTACGGTACATGAGCGGAAGGCTCACAATGACCGCTGCGATGACCGCCGCACGCCAGGTAAAGACGAGCGGCAGGTCGATGGAGAGCAGGGCACTCCCGATGGCACTGCGCTTCCCGAGAAAGTAGAGGAGGAAGAATCCGACGACGGTCGGCGGCAGGACGAGCGGCAGGGTAATTATCGCGTCGGCGATCGTGCCCGCGAGGCGGCTGCGGATCTGCAGGACACCGTACGCGAGCGCAATGCCGACGAAGAAGGTGACGACCGTTGCAAGACCTGCGACCTCAAGCGAGATGATGAGCGGGGAGAGCGTTTCGTCCGTCATTATTTCACTTTGAAGCCGTACTTCTCAAAGACCTTCTTTGCAGCATCGGTCTGGAGGAACGCAAGGAAATCCTTTGCTTCCTTCATATTCTTTGCGTCCTTGAGGACTGCTGCCGGGTAGACGATGGGCTTGTGCGTATCGGCGGCAGCGACGGCGGCGACCTTCACCTTGTCCGAGATGGCGGCATCGGTCGCGTAGACAACGCCGCAGTCCGCATCGCCCGTCTCGACCCATGCGAGCACCTGACGGACATCGGAGCCGTAGACGGCACGTGCCTTCACATCGTCGAGGATGCCGAGCTTCGTAAAGACCTCTTCACTGTACTGTCCGACGGGCACGCCCTTCGGCTCACCGAGGGCAATGTGCTTGACTTCGGGGGTCAGCACCGCCTTGAAGTCGGGCAGGTTCAGCTTGCTGTCCTTTGCCGTGATGAGCACCACGTCGTTGATGAGCAGATCGACGCGCGTGCCGTCCGCGAGGAGCTTCTTCTCGTCGAGCGCATTCATCTGCTTCTGTGCGGCAGAGACGAAGACATCGGCAGCTCCGCCGTTCTCAATCGCCTGTTGGAGTGCGCCGCTGCTGCCGAAGTTG
>CALJPB010000125.1 GCA_937981305.1 uncultured Selenomonas sp. | reverse complement strand
CATGCGGGGTGATGTCCGAGAGACCATTTACCGTGACGTTAATATCGTTGACAATCATGCTGCATTCTCCTTTTTTTGCGCGCCGCGGCGACTTCATTTTATCGGCGATTCCTTAGAAAAACTGAAAAGAAAGGCTTGGAGGTCTTTGTATGTTTTTTGCGAAGAAAACACTGGAGGACTTCAGTGCACAGCGCGAAGGCAGCGGAATGAAACGCACGCTGAGCACCGTTGACCTTACCTTCCTCGGAATCGGCGGCATCATCGGTTCGGGCGTGTTTGTTCTGACCGGTATCGGCGCCGCCCGCTACGCAGGTCCCGGTATTGTATTATCCTTCGTTGCCGCAGGTCTCCTCTGTATGCTCGTAGGACTTGCCTATGCTGAGCTCGCATCGCTCATCCCTGCTGCGGGCAGTGCGTACGCCTATACGTTTGCCTCCCTCGGTGAGGGCATGGCGTTTCTGTGCGGATGGTCGCTGATCATCGGCTACATCGTTACGGCAAGTGCGGTTGCCGTCGGTTTCTCCGCCTACTTCTCAGGAATGATGGCATCCCTTGGGATGGAGATACCGAAGGCACTGCTCACAACGGCGCCGGAGGGCGGCATCATCAACCTCCCCGCTGTCGTTATCACCCTCCTCATTGGCGGCATTCTTGCCCACGGCACGAAGGAGAGTTCGCGGCTCAACGCGATCCTTATCTCGCTCACGCTGTGCGCGATTGTCGGGTACGTCGTCGTAACGACGCCCCACATGGACATTGCAAAGAACATGGAACCGTTCCTTCCCTTCGGTGCTGCGGGCATCATGACGGGCGCAGCGGTCGTGTTCTTCTCCTTCATGGGATTCGATACGGTTGCAACCTCCGCCGAGGAGTGCAAGACGCCGGAGAAGAGTCTCCCGATCGGCATCATTGCATCGGTCTTTGTCTGCCTCTGCATCTACGCCGTCGTGGCATTCGTCCTTACGGCGACAGTCAACTACGCCGATCTCGACCGTGCAGACCCCGTTGCCTACTGTCTCCGCCTCATCGGCTACACGGGTCTCGCAAACCTCGTTACGGTCGGCATCCTCTTCGGTATGATCACGACCCTCATCGTCTACATCTTCGGTCAGGCACGCGTCTTCTTTGCCATGTCGCGTGACGGCTTCCTCCCGAAGGCAATGGCGAATATTCATCCGAAATACGGCACACCGTACTTCATTACCCTCGTCGGTTCCGTCATCATCGCCTTCATCGCAGGCTGCGTCCCGATGCTCTACATCGTCGAGCTTGCAAATACCGGTGTTCTCGCGGCATTCTTTATCGTCTTCGTCGGACTGATTGCGCTTCGCCGCAACTCCCCCGAACTGCCGCGTACGTTCACGTTCCCGATGCTCTACGTACTTGCTCCGATCGGTATGCTTGTCTGTCTCTATCTCATCTGGGCGCTCTCCCTCGTGACGAACATCACGTTCATCGTCCTGATGATTATTGGGTATTTCTTCTACAGCAGCTATGCACCTTCACATCGCTGCTGGCAGCGAAAGTAATGCGCTGATATCATAGACCATTGAACGCCCCATCCGCATGGACGGGGCGTTTTCGTTTGCAACGAAGAATACATTGCATAAATCGACTTCATACGCTAAAATAATACCACTAAATCAGAAGCAGAAGCGAAAGGATGTGGCCTATGCCCAGTCGTGCGGCGTGGGTGGAAATCGATCTCGGAGCGATTGCCCACAACTACAAAGAAATTCGCAGACATACGCGAAAGGATGCCATGCTCTGTGCCGTGGTCAAGGCGGATGCCTACGGACACGGCGCGATTGCCGTCGCACGCAAGGCGATCGCAGCGGGTGCGGAGTATCTGGCGGTCGCAACGATCTCCGAGGCACTGAAACTGCGTGAGGCGGGATTTACGGCTCCGCTCCTCATCCTTGGACTGACGAAGCCGGACAGTTCCTTTGACATTGTAGATGCCGATCTTACACAGACGGTTTGCCGCCTCGATCTCGTACAGGCACTCTCGGCAGAAGCGGTCGCACAGGGGAAAAGAGTCAAGGTACACATCGCCGTGGATACAGGGCTCGGTCGCATTGGCGTACGTCCCGAGGATGCCGTACACTTTGCACGCATCATCACAGAGATGCCGGGCATCGAACTCGAGGGCATCTTTTCTCACTTTGCACTCGCGGATATCACGGACAAATCTTATACCATGGAACAGATTCACCGTTTCCGGGAAGCGTGTGCGTCCATCGAGGCGGCGGGCATTCACATTCCGATCCGTCACATTGCGGAGTCTGCGGCAATCCTCGATCTGCCCGACGTACACTTCGACATGGTGCGAGCCGGCATTCTGCAATACGGATTGTGGCCCTCCGACGAGGTCACGCATCTGCTTGATCTCCGTCCCGCGATGCGTTTCTGCGCACGGATCGTTTACATCAAGACCATCCCCCCCGGCACCTCCATCGGATACGGACGGAATTTTATCGCAGAGCGCGAGAGTCGCATTGCAACGATCTCGGTCGGCTATGCGGACGGCTATCTCCGTGCCTATGCAGGCGGCTGTGTGGAGGTGCGCGGCAAATCTGCGCCGATTGCGGGGCGTATCTGCATGGATCAGTGCATGATCGACATCACGGACATTCCCGAGGCGAGGCTCGGCGATGTGGTGACGCTCTTTGGCTCGGAAACGCTTACGGCAGATGATCTGGCACGGCTGGCGGATACGATCAGTTACGAGGTTCTCTGCCTCGTATCAAAGCACGTCTCACGCATCTATATGGAGTGATGACCACAGAACCAAATTCTCTGCTGTTTCAAAAAAAGGGACGTATTTCCTGATAGGAAATACGTCCCTTAAATATTCTCAAACAAGTTCGTTTTCGATCATGTACTCTGCGATCTGGAGCGCATTGAGTGCGGCACCCTTGCGGATCTGATCGCCGCAGATCCAGAAGTTCAGTGCGTTGTCGGTCGACTCATCGCGGCGCAGACGGCCGATCTCGACATCGGTCTTGCCCGAGGTGAAGAGCGGCATCGGGTACTCCTGCTCCGACGGGTTGTCGCGCAGAATCACGCCGGGGAAGGCTGCAAGTGCCTTGCGTGCCGCATCGAGCGAGACCTCACTCTCAAACTCGACGTTGACGGACTCGGCATGGCTGCGGTAAACGGGCACGCGCACGGTGGTCGCCGTGATGCGCAGGCTGTCGTCCTCCATGATTTTCTTTGTCTCGTCGATCATCTTCATCTCCTCTTTCGTGTAGAGGTTGTCCATGAAGACATCGATCTGCGGGATGAGGTTGAACGCAATCTGATAGTGCTTCGGCAGCTTGCCGACGGGCAGGATGTTCGCCTGTGCGTCCTTGCCCGAGGACAGTGCCGCGACCTGCTCCTCAAGTTCCGCCATACCCTCCTTGCCCGCGCCCGAGACCGCCTGATAGGTGGAGACGACGATGCGGCGGATCTTCGCAATATCGTAGAGGGGCTTCAGCCCCATCACCATGATGATGGTCGAGCAGTTCGGATTGGCGATGATGCCCTTATGCTTCTTGATTGCCTCGGGATTGACCTCGGGTACGACGAGCGGCACCTCCGGATCCATGCGGAACGCGCTCGAATTGTCGATGACGACCGCACCCGCCTTGACCGCATGGGGGGCAAATTCCTTGCTTGCCGCGCCGCCCGCAAAGAGGGCAATGTCGATCCCCTCAAAGGAATCGGCCGTCGTCTCCTGTACGGTATACTCCTTGCCCATAAAGGCAATTTTCTTGCCCGCCGAGCGGCTGGACGCGAGCAGACGCAGCTCCGAGAACGGGAACTTGCGCTCCTCGATGAGATTCAGAAACTCCTGACCGACGGCACCCGTTGCGCCGAGGATGGCAACACGATATTTCTTCATGATGTACTCCCTTACTATCCCTTACAAGAGCTTGTCCAGTCCGACCGTGAGCGACGTGAGTCCGCGCACCTTCTTCGCCGCGAGCACGACCCCCGGCATAAAGGACTCGCGGTTCAGCGAATCGTGGCGGATCGTGAGCGTCTGCCCGAGGCCTCCGAAGATGACTTCCTGGTGTGCGACATAACCCGGCAAGCGAACGCTGTGGATGCGCATTCCCTCGTACTCTGCACCGCGTGCCCCCGCGATTTTCTCCTCCTCGTCGGGATGTCCCTGTACGTGCGCTTCGCGCACCTCGGCAATCATCGCCGCCGTCTGCACCGCCGTCCCCGAGGGCGCGTCCAGCTTGTTGTCGTGGTGGAGCTCGATGATCTCGACCTCGGGCATATACTTTGCCGCCATGCGGCTCATCAGCATCATCAGCACCGCACCGATGGCAAAGTTCGGCGCGATGAATGCGGGCGTGTCGTTCTCGTCCGCCGCCGCCTTGATCGCCGCCTTCTGCTCCTCAGTCAGCCCCGTCGTTCCGACGACAGGCGAGACCTTGTGTGCGAGTGCCGTGAGGACATTCCCATAGACGACATCGGGACGCGTGAAGTCGATCATCACATCGGGATGCAGCCGATCGAGTGCCGCCGCGAGATCCGTCTCCACAAGAACACCGTTCTTCGCCGTTCCCGCAAGTTCTCCCGCGTCCGCACCGCCTGTGATATCCACCGCACCGACGAGTTCCAAATCTGCATCGTCGATCACAGCCTTCAGCACCGCGTGTCCCATGCGACCCGCCGCGCCATTTACCAAAACCTTTGTCAAGGCAATCTCCTCCCAAATACAGTATGACCTATTCTAGCCCAGAGAATCCCCGTATGTCAAGGAATACAAGCGCATTTCCCCCTCAGACCTCCCGCATATGCGCGAAGCGCTCGCGGTACTGGCGCATGAGGGTCGGCAGGACGAAGGAGAGGGCTGCCGGGTCGTCCACGGTATCAAGAGCGGCGCGGCGCGCGAGAAGGAGGAGATCCATGTCGACGAGCACGTCCGCTATCTTGAGATCGCCGAGACCGTGCTGCATCGCGCCGAAGAACTGCCCCGGCCCGCGCAGACGCAGATCCTCCTCCGCGAGACGAAAGCCGTCGCTCGTCTGCTCGATGACCTGCAGCCGCTGCTGAGATGCCGCGCTCCTGCCCGCAATCAGGATGCAGTAGGAGGCGTGGGAGCCGCGCCCGACGCGTCCGCGCAGCTGATGCAGCTGAGACAGCCCGAACCGCTCCGCGTGCTCGACAACGAGGATGCTCGCGTTCGGCACGTTCACGCCGACCTCGATGACCGTGGTCGAGACAAGCAGCTTGATGCGGTCGGCGTAGAACCCCTCCATCACCGCCTCCTTCTCCGCAGACTTCATGCGACCGTGGAGCAGCCCACAGGGAATCCCGCGAAAAATGCGGTGGGACAGTTCCTCATAGACCTCCTCCACCGAGGGCAGACTGCTCTCCTCGCTTGCCTCGATGAGAGGGCAGACGACGTATGCCTGTCGCCCCGCCTCGATCTCCTTGCGGACAAAGGCATAGATCTTCTCGCGTGCCCGCTCATCGCGCAGAAACGTCCGCACAGGCTTCCGTCCCGGCGGCAGGTGCTCAATGCGCGAAACATCGAGATCACCGTAGACCGTGAGCGTCATTGTGCGCGGAATCGGGGTCGCCGTCATAACGAGCACATCGGGTGTCACGCTGCTCTTTTTCTCCAGTGCCGCCCGCTGTGCCACACCGAAACGGTGCTGCTCGTCCGTCACCACAAGTCCCAACGAATCGAATGATACACCGTCCTGAATCAGCGCGTGTGTCCCGACGGCGATGTCAATCTCATGCGCGGCAAGTGCCGCCGCAGCTGCCGTGCGCTCCTTCTTCGTGAGCCGCCCCGAGAGGAAGCCCACGCGCACGCCGAGCGGCGTAAGCAGTTCGCGCAGATAGTCGTAGTGCTGCC
>CALJPB010000124.1 GCA_937981305.1 uncultured Selenomonas sp. | reverse complement strand
GCAGGAAAAATACAGCAAATCCCCCGTTGAAGTCGGTTTCAACGGGGGATTCCTTAATTTTTCTGCTTCATCCCGATGGTCAGTTCATTCACCAGCGGGATACGCTCTCCGATGCGGCGCATGACGACCGCGCCGCACAGTGTCAGCAGGAGTGTCGCCGCATACATGGCGAGGGCGAGGGGCGCGGTCAGTACGTGCCCGGTCCGATGGAGGACGGCGAGCAGATAGGTGATCGCTATCGGGTGGGCGAGGTAGATGAAGTAGGAGTGCTTCCCGAGGAACTGGAACGCGCGGCCCGGGAGATTTTTCGTTCCCAGCCGCGTGAAGAACGCAAAGAGTGCGAGCGTTGCGCCGATCGTGTAGAAGATGCCGAGCGGCGAGAGCTGATGCGCCGTGTAGATCCCTTCGAGCGGTGTGTATCCATCCACGAGCAGCAGCTTGTAGTACCACGCGAGGAGGGCGGCGAGGCTGAGGATGGCGAACGCATAGAGCCGTATCGTATTGCGTTCCATCCACGCGCGGAACGCGCCAAAATGCAGCGCGACATATCCGCCGAGCAGGAAGATAAAGACGTAGTGCATGACCCAGTAGTTCAGCCGATAGAAGAGCAGCGCACGCAGCAGCGTCCCCTCGGGCAGAGCGTAGACGTAGAGATTGAACGCCGTATCAAAACTCGACCAGTAGTCAAATGCGACCTGCACGAGGAGAATCGCCGCGAGCAGCGGCAGGGTCATACGCGCGAGGAGGACGCGCCAGAGCGGCATCAGCAGATAGAACCAGATCAGGATCACCATGAAGTAGAGCTGATATTTTGCATTGCCGAAGAAGAGAATCCCCGGCAGTGCGGTGATCGGCGGGAAGCCCACCCCGTAGACGTATGCATCATGGAGGAGATAGAAAAGCGACCATACGAGATAGGGGATCATGACCGCGCGTCCGCGCCGCACGAGGAAATCGCGGTAGGAGAACGGCGCAGACGGCGACTGCCCGTAGAAGAGGCCGAACGCCGAGATAAAGAAAAAAATCGGCACGGCAAAGCGCGTACCGATGTCAAAAAGCGCCACAAGATGAATGTTCGGCGATGGATTCGCGAGGTACTCCGCGCCGATGTGGATGCCGATCACGCCCATCATGGAGATGCCGCGAATCGCCTCGACCGCGGAGACCCGAGCCCGCTTACTCGATGACATAGGAGATGTTCACCGAGGCTTCATAGGACAGCTCACCCGCCGCAATCGGCGTTGCGGCATCGTACGCCTCTTTTGCCATCATCATCGGCATATAGTTGCGCGGCGTATGGGACTGTGCATCTGCATAGACATTCAGCACGCGGACGATACGGACACCGAGTGCACGCGCCACGGCATCCGCCTTGCTGCGTGCGTCACGCGCCGCATCGGCAAGCGCGGCGTTCTTTGCCGCACGCGGGTCGCTCGCCGAGAATTCGAGGGAGTCCACACGGTTCGCGCCGTTTGCGAGTGCAGCATCAATCACCTTGCCTACATTGGCGAGGTTGCGCACCTTCACGACGACCGCATTCGTTACCGTATAGCCCGTCGTCACGCTGCGCCCATTGTCCTTCACATCGTAGACAGGCTCGAAATCATAGCGCGTCGTCTGAATGTCGCGCTCTGCGATGCCGAGCGCCTTTACCGCGTTTTGTACGCGTGCCGCCTGTGCCGCATTGTCTGCGTGCGCCCGTGCCGCATCCTTTGCCTCCGTTACAACGCCGAGCGTGACCTCCGCCATATCGGGCGCGATCTGAGCCGAGCCGACCCCGTTCATCGTCAGCGTCGGCACTGCCTCCTCGGCGGATGCCGTCCCCGTCGGAATCACCAGCGCGAGGGCAAATGCTGCCGCGCATACGAGTGAACCCAATGAAAAATGCTTCATGATAACCCTCCGTTCTTTCGAGCAGAATGACTAAAACTGCGTTCATTATAGCATAGAGGGAGAGAAAATGGATTATGCAGAGGTAAAGATTTTGATGTGTAAATGCGCGGAGATATTTGCGAAAGACTTTCGGATTTGTTACAATAAATTTATCCTGATGGAACGGAAATGAATGGAATTGGAGCATCACATGCGGATACTGCTGGCGAATTTCTCAAAGATGGTCGGAGATACGGGCGGAGCGGCGAAGGTGAATGTCGCGTTTGCGAACGAGATGGTGCGGCGCGGACATACGGTGACGACGGTCTACACGGACGACCGCGAGGGGGCTTTTTTCTATCCGCTTGACGAACGTGTGACGGCGTACAATCTCCAGCATTTTCGCGGGACACACTGCACGTTCCCGACCGCGCTCAAGATCAAGCGCGAGGTGCTGCGTGCATTTGGACAGCGATATGGACGCAGCGTCAACGATGAATTTTTTGCGAAACACATCCAAAAGAATATGGCGGCGGTACTGGATGAGGTACGGCCCGATGTCATTATCTGTTTTCAAACGAGCTCGGCAAAGATGCTCCTCTGTGATCTTCGGGTCGAAACGCCCGTCATTATCATGTCGCACGGCGATCCCGTCGATCTGTTTCAGACCCATCCGAAGGAGGAACTGCCCGCACTCGAACGCTGTGCCGTGTTCCAAGTCCTTCTGCCGGGGTATGCGGAGCGGTTGAAAAACTATATCCCTCATGTGCGAATCGTTTCAATTGGCAACGTCGTTCCTCAATATGAAGAGCAAGCCGATCTGATGTGTGAAAAAGAGACATACAAAATTGCCTTTGTCGGGCGCATGGTACGCAACCACAAGCGTCCGCATCTCTTGATTGAGGCATTTTGTAAGATTGCGGCGGAGTTCCCCGACTGGACGCTCGAACTCTGGGGAGCAGAGGACAGCAAAAGCTATCAGAAGGAAATGCTGCGGATGATTGCCTCTGCCGGTCTGGAAGATCGCATTTCGTTTTGCGGGACGACGACGGAAATCCCGCGCGTGTTACAGGGCGCTGATCTCTGTGTTGCGCCGAGTGCATACGAAGGCTTCAGCCTTGCGCATACGGAGGCGATGAGTATGGGGCTGCCGATGGTTGGTTATAAGAACTGCGTTTCTGTCGCCGAACTGATTGAGGATGGTGTGAACGGACTGCTTGCAGCAGATGGAGCAGAACCCCTTGCAGAGAAAATGGCGGTGCTCATGCGTGACCGCAATTTACGCGTGAAGATGGGGTATGCGTCGCGTGCATCCATGCGCGCCTATGCCCCCGAAATCATCTGGACAAAGTGGGAGAATCTGATGCAGGAGGTCGCTGCGACTTCACCATAACTATGGATTTGCTGTGCGTCGGAACTTTCGTTGGCAGAATAACTACATCAATCGGAGGGGCTTCACTTTATCAG
>CALJPB010000123.1 GCA_937981305.1 uncultured Selenomonas sp. | reverse complement strand
GCGGGCCATAGAGGATGAGATGCTGCGGATAGGGCGAGGAGAGCTTTGCCATGAGAGAGCGCACGGCGCGTTCCTGCCCCACAACCTCATCGAAGCTGCGCGGGCGCAGGAGCTCCATGACGGACTGCGTGAGGTGGACGCGCTCGAGCGCCTCCAGATCCTCGCGCTTCTTCTTGTCGTGCGGCGACTCCGTGCCGGGACTCTCCTCCGAAATCACCTGACGGCGGATGTCGTCCACATACTCCTCGTGATCCTTTTCGAGCTTTTCCGTTACCTTGCGTTCGATCCGATCCTCGAGGTCACGGCGGGCAAGCATTCCCGCCATCTGCTCCGTCATACGGTTCAGGATCTCGGGGATCTCCGCCTCCGAGGGCGGCGGCGTGAGCAGCGGATCCTCCTCGAGGATGCGCATGAGGGCGAGTACGCGCTCACGTCGGCTCTCCGAGCGCATGAGCGTCATTGCGTTCATCTTGCCCGCCTGGATGACGAGCCGCTCCGTCCCCATCGTATCCGCGAGCATCCGAAAGAGGGCGGCGATCTCCGCATCGATCCGCGCCTCCGAGGAGAGCTCAGGTGGCTTTTTCGTTTGTCCTTCGCTGCCGAACAAGTCCTTAAAAAATGACATAAAATGTTTCCTTTTGAGAGAAAAGCTGATGAAGAAACCTTCATCAGCCTGATCTATATTGTAGTTTCGTAATCATCCAGGCGCTGCGCAAAGCGCCCCTTCCACCGCTTACGCGGTCCCCCTCCCCCGTTCCGACGGGGGAGGCTTTTTAGAGTAGTCCCCGGTATCTTAGCTTCCCCCGTCGAGACGGGGGAGGCTGTCCTACTCGGAATCCTCGCCCTACTCTTTCTTCACATGAATCTTGATCGTCGTGGAGATGTTCGGATGCACCTTGACGATTGCCTCATACAGGCCCTCGCCCACGACCTCGCCGCGAATCGTGATCTTGCGGCGGTCGATGTCGATGTTTTTCTTCTTCAGCGCCTCCGCGACATCCTTGCCCGTCACCGCGCCGAACAGCCGCCCGTTCTCGCCGATGCGCACGGGGATCTCCACCTCGACCTTTTCGAGCTGCGCCGCCATCAGCTTTGCCTCGTCAACCGCCATCGCATCCTTGCGTGCCTTTGCGCCCGCCTGTGCCTTTGCCACATTGACATTCGCGCTGTTTGCGGGCAGTGCGAGCTTTCGCGGCAGGAGAAAGTTGCGCCCGTACCCGTCCGCAACCTCCACAATCTCGCCCTTTTTCCCAATGTTTTTAACGTCCGCCTGCAATATGACCTTCATGTATGTCACTCTCCTCTATGTATTTTCTTGCCTGTTCAACAACATTTCCGCGCACCACCGAGAGAGGTACGCCCCTGACCTGTGCGCCCGCGACATTTGCGTGACCGCCGCCGCCGAATGCCTCCATAATCACCTGTACATTCAGCTCGCCCGTCGAGCGTGCACTGATGCCGACCATATCGCCCGGCATCTGGAACACGTAGATGCTCATCCGTACCCCGTCCACGCGGAGCATCCCGTCCGCCGCCTGTGCGGCGATGATCTGCCCGTTCGCCAGACGCTCCGGAATGCTCCCGATGATAAGACCGCCCGCGAAGAACTCCGCATTCGCCTTGGCGCGTGCCAGTGCCACCGTCGTCTCGTAGTCGCTCTGAAAGAGCGACCGCACAAGCACGGGATCTGCGCCCGCACGCCGGAGATACGCCGCCGCGTCAAACGTGCGGACACCCGCACCGACGTTGAAATTCTTCGTATCCACCACAATGCCGGAATACAGCGCCGTCGCATCCAGACGCGTCAGACGCGCGGTATCGCCGAAATACATGAGAAGCTCCGTCACCAGCTCGCTCGCCGAGCTGGATGCGGTCTCAAGATAGACCAAGAGCGGATTTTTGACGAAATTCTCACTGCGGCGGTGATGATCGATCACAACCACCTTCGGAATGCGGTCGAGCAGCGACTTGTCCGCGAGAATGTGCGGAACGTGTGCATCCACCACAACGAGCAGTGCCGTTGCAGAGGCACCCCCCGCAATATCGCCGGCACGGACAAAGATCTCGTCATACGACTCGTCCTTCCGCACCATGTCAAGCACGCGGTCAATGCCCTCGTTCGTATCGCTGAGCACGATGTGCACGGGCTTGCCGAGCGCACGCGCCATGCACGCAACGCCCATGGACGCGCCGAAGCAGTCATAGTCCTCATTCTGATGTCCCATGACATAGACCTCGTCCGCATTCGCCATAATGTCGCGCAGGGCGTGTGCCACGACACGTGCCTTGACGCGTGTGTGCTTCTCCACCGCCTTCGCCTTGCCGCCGAAGAACTGCGTCTTGCCGCTGATGTCGAGTGCCACCTGATCGCCACCGCGTCCGAGCGCGAGATCGAGCTTTGCCTCAGCCTCCTCACCGAGCTCCTTAAACGTTTGTTCTGAAGCCAGTGAGAGTCCGATGGAGAGCGTCACGGGCATCCCCTTCGTATTCACGATCTTACGCACCTGATCGAGGATGTCAAACTTCTCCGCGATCACATGATCGAGGGCGGCGCGGTCGAGCAGTGCCAGGAACACCCCGTCCGAGACCCCCCGCATAAAGCCGCCAAGCCCATTGATCCACGCATCCAGACGCTCGCGCACCGCGAGCAGCAGCATGGACTTCTCCGCCTCCGTCTGGCCCTGCATGATCTCGTCATAATTGTCAAGCTGGATGTAGAGGAGCGCGGTGCGGCTCTCATGGAAACGCTTCTGCAGATCGGAAAGCTCCGTCTCATCCTCGACGTAGAACGCCATCAGCTCGTCCATCTGCGTCGGTACAATACGATGGTAGACATGATAGGTGCGCCCCTCATGGGTAAAGCGGTAGCCGCCCTCCGTCCCCCAGATCTCGTCCACCTTGAAGTCCGGCCAAACGTCCGCCATACGCGTTCCCTGCTCCGGCTTCACACCGCCCAGATACGCCTCAAGCTGACGGTTGCACCACTCGAGATGCCCGTCCTTCGCCACAACGAGAATCGCCTGCGGGAGCTGATCGACCGCATAATTCATCACATGATTGACATTGCGGATAATTCCCATACAGTAGCGTTCAAATCGACGTTCTCTGTCACGACATCGTTCCCACGTAAACGCGGCGAGCAGCGCCCACAGCAGCAGAGCGGCGGCTCCCACATACGAATTGTAGCAATACGTCATCAGCGCAAGTGCGAGCATGACGATCAGATGGATCGTCAGATCAATCCACGCGGATAGATTTCGCGGCATAGAATCACCTTCTTTATATGGATAACATATATACAATATATTTCTTATTGACGTTCACGGAACTTCTTTCGA
>CALJPB010000122.1 GCA_937981305.1 uncultured Selenomonas sp. | reverse complement strand
TGCAGGATCGGAAGATCGACGATGTCGTCGCCGATGTAGGCGATCTCATCATCGGTCAAGCCCGTTTTCGCCTTGATGTCCGCATAGGCGGCACGCTTGTCCAGCTTGCCCTGATAGACAAGGTCAATGTGCAGCTCGCGTGCACGATTCTCCACGATGGACGATGCACGTCCCGTGATGATGGCCGGCACGATCCCTACCTTATGTGCAAGCGTGATCGCAAGTCCGTCCCGCGCATAGAACGGTTTGTAGAGTTCGCTCCCGTCCGGTGCGACGTAGATGCCCCCGTCGGTGAGCACGCCGTCCACATCGAGGATAACGCATTTGATTTTCTTCGCACGCGCAATCGCGTCCTGCCGAATCGGCATCACACAACCCCCTGACGCAGGAGATCGGTCAGATGCACGATGCCGACGGGCACACCCGCATCATCGACGACGGGCAGCACGGTGACGGGGCGCGGCTGGTGCTTCTCCATAACGGAGAGTGCCGCCGCCGCCATCTTGTCCGGAGAGATCGTGAGCGGGGTAGCAAACATAATGCTCTCCACATCCTTGTCCAAAAAGGTATAGTCCTTTGCGAGCGCACGGCGGATGATCCCGTCCGTGACAAGCCCGATAAATTTGCCCTCTGCATTGACAACGGAAACCGCACCGAGCCCCTTGTCCGTCATGACAAAGAGCGCGTCCTTTGCCGTCGTATGGTACGAAACGACGGGGTTCTCGTCGCCCGTGTGCATGACGTTCGCCACCGTGAGGAGCAGCTTGCGCCCGAGTGCACCGCCCGGATGAAAGAGGGCATAGTCCTCCTTCTTGAAGTCACGCGCCTCCATGAGCGCCATTGCAATCGCATCGCCCATTGCGAGCGTCGCTGTCGTGGAGCTGGTCGGCGCAAGCCCCAGAGGACACGCCTCGCGCTCGACGCCGATGTCGATGTAGAAGTCCGCGCTGCGTCCGAGCTGGGATTTGCGTCTGCCGCACATGGCGACGATCCGCGCTCCGATGCGGTGGATGATCGAGAGGATGTTCACGACCTCGTTCGACTCGCCGCTGTTCGAGATGGCGATGACGATGTCGTCCGCCGTCACCATGCCGAGGTCGCCGTGAAACGCCTCCGCCGGGTGCATAAAGAACGCAGGTGTCCCCGTGCTCGCAAGTGTTGCGGCAATCTTGCGACCGACGTGCCCGGACTTTCCCATGCCCGTGACGACGACACGTGCCTTGCAGTCCAGAATGGCGTGCACCGCCGCCTCAAATTCATCATCGATGCGCTCTGCGAGATTCGCAACCGCCTGCGCTTCGAGTTTCAGTGTTTCGATGGCTTTTTCCCGAATACTCTGTGCCATGTATGTCTCCTAGTTCAGCTTTTTCCGCACGACCTCGTAGATCGCAAGGGCATCCCGCAGAAGCTCTTCGAGCTTGTCCAGATAGACCATGTTCGCCCCATCCGACAGTGCCTCTGGCGGGTTGTCATGCACCTCAAGGAAGAGCCCATCGACCCCCGCGCCGACTGCCGCACGTACAAGGTACTCGACGTATTCACGCTGACCTCCCGAACTCGTGCCCGCGCCGCCCGGCAGCTGAACGCTGTGCGTGCCGTCGAAAATGACGGGATAGCCGAAGCTGCGCATGATGGGGAAGGAGCGCATATCCACGACGAGGTTGTTGTAGCCGAAGCTCTCGCCGCGCTCCGTGAGGAGGATGCGGTCGCTGCCGCTCTCGTGAATCTTGTCAACGACGTTGCGCATATCGTTCGGCGAGAGGAACTGCCCCTTCTTTACGTTGACGACCGCCCCCGTCTGCGCCGCTGCGTGCAGGAGATCGGTCTGACGCGAGAGAAATGCGGGAATCTGAAGAATGTCCGCGACCTTTGCCACGGGCTCCGCCTGCGAGGTCTCATGGATGTCCGTCACGACGGGGACATGGAGTTCATCGCGGATCGCCTTCAGGATCTTCACCCCCTCCTCGAGCCCCGGCCCGCGGAAACTGTGGTAGGCGGAGCGGTTCGCCTTGTCAAAGGATGCCTTGAATACGTAGGGAATGCCGAGACGATCCGTGATCTCCTTGATGCCGCGCCCGATCAGGAGGGAACGCTCGAGCCCCTCAAGGACGCACGGTCCCGCGAGGAGTACCAACGGCTCGCCGCCGCCGATCTCAAAATTCGCCAGCTTCACTTTGTTCATCTTCATGGCTCCTTTCAACAATCATGCTATCGTCCGCATCCATAAAATGCGAAATTCACAATCATTATTATAGAATTTTCACGCGAAAAGGTCAATGAATCCCACGTCTTATGTATTCCTCATTGACTGCCGCAAGATCCTCCTCGGTGTCAACACCGATAAAGACCGCGTCCGTCTCGATGACGCGGATCGTGTGCCCATTCTCAAGCGCCCGCAGCTGCTCAAGGGACTCGGAGAGTTCGAGCGGGGTCTGCGCCATGCGTGCATACGCGAGCAGAAAGTCGCGGCGATAGGCATAGATACCGATATGTTTGTATACCTTCGCGCCTTCATTCCGCGCGTACGGGATGCGGGCGCGGGAGAAGTAGAGGGCGTTGCCCGAACAGTCTGTAATGACCTTGACATTGTTCGGATTCGCCATCTCCTCCTCATCCGTGAGCAGGGTCTTTGCCGTTGCCATCGGCAGTGTTTCATCTGCGAGGAAAGGCTCAACGAGTGCATCGATCACGGCAGGGTCAATGAGCGGTTCGTCGCCCTGCACATTGATGATAAGGTCGTAATCCGTCATTTTCTCCGCGACCTCGGCGAGACGATCCGTCCCCGTTGCATGGTCAGCGCGTGTCATGACGGCACGTCCGCCGTGCGCCTCGACAGCGGCGCGGATGCGCTCATCGTCCGTTGCAACGACAACATCCTGTACGAGCTTTGCCCGCACGGCACGCTCGTAGACGCGCACGATCATGGGCTTCCCCGCGATGTCGCGCAGGGGTTTGCCCGGCAGACGCGTGGATGCGTAGCGCGCGGGGATAATGCAGAGAACTTTCATACGATCACCTTCACAAGACTATACTAAACCGCAGGTCTCAGCTTCGCCGCAAGCTGCTCCTCAAGGGTGCGGAAGAACTCCTCCTGCCCCTTCTGGAACGTCACCTCGACGGAGATGACGTACATCGGGATGCGCCACTTCGCGCGAACGACATCCGCCGGCACCTTCACCGCGTCCTTCTCCGTAATAACAATCGCCTCGACTCCGAGTGTCTCTGCACGGTACAGCACCTCCGCCATATCGCGCTCGCCGTAGTCATGGTGATCGGGGTAGCGCATACTCTCCACCATCTCGACCCCGAGATCGGCAAGCGTCTGCTCAAACGAGGCGGGGTTGCCGATCGCCGAGACGGCGAGCACCTTCTTGCCCTCCATCTCCGTAACGGGGACGCCGCCCGCCGCGATGTCCTCGTACCAGTCCGAGAGCCGCACGAACTGGCGCGGCTGATGGATACTCTCAAGGATGAGACCGTCCTGATTGTAGCTGCGGAACGTCTCCCAGATGTGCTGAATCGCGCCCGGTGCCGCCTGATCGACCTTCGTCATGAGACAGACATCCGCGCGGTCGATGTGCGACAGCGGCTCGCGCAGCGTCCCGCGCGGCAGGAGATGTCCGTTGCCGAACACGTTCACCGCATCCACGAGCAGGATGTCCATATCCCGCGCGAGCTGCCAGTGCTGATAGCCGTCGTCGAGGATCGCCACCTCCGCCCCGAAATGCTCGATGGCGTAGCGCCCCGTCACCGCACGCTGCGGTCCGATGAGTACGGGGACATCCGGCAGGTGCTTTGCCAGCATAAACGCCTCATCTCCCGCCGTCTCCGCATCCATCTTGAGCGTGTGCCCATCGGATACGATGCCGACATCACCGCGCCACTTTGCACGATAGCCGCGGTTGAGAATCGCAACGCGGTAGCCCATCGCGTGAATCGCACGCGCGAGATGCTGTGCCGTCGGTGTCTTGCCCGTGCCACCGACGGTGACATTGCCGAGACTGATGACGAAGCAGGGCAGCTGCTCCTTCTTTGCCCAACCAAGACGATACATCGTGAGCTTCAGATTGACGAGCTGCTCATAAATGAGCGAAAATGCGTAGAAAATCCCCATGATAAGACGACGCGAAACACCGCGCACATCCTTGTCATGAACGAGATCGATGAAGTACGTCTGGAAGTTTGCGACCTTCTGCGTCGCGCGTACGCGATGCGCACTGATGCGCTCCTGCGCACGGAGAGTCCGCCGTGCCTCGTACGCTGTAAGCAGATCCACAAGGATCTGCGCTGACTTTGCCGACGCTCCCTTGTTCTCGTTGATGATCGCAAGCGTCTCACGCTCCAAACGCTCCCGCTCATACGCATCCCCAAAGAGGCGCAGCGTCTCGCGCGTCAGCTCCGCGCCGTTCGCGACCGTCACGACGGCGTTGCGGTTGCGGAAAAGAGCGTGAATGTCCTTGAAGTTGAACATCTGGTTGCCGACGATGATCGCCTTCCCGTGCGCCGCAGGCTCAAGGATGTTGTGTCCGCCGTGTGGGATGAGACTGCCGCCGATGTAGATCACATCGCCGAGCCCATAGACGCGCCCAAGCTCGCCGACCGTATCGAGAATGACGATGTCCTCGCCGCCCGCCGCCCCTTTTTGGAGGTTCTTGCGCGTGTTGACCGTAAAGCCCGCCTTGCGGCAAAGGTGTTCGACCTCCATCGTCCGCAGCACCTCGCGCGGTGCAATGATCAGACGCACCCCCGGCTCGCGCTCGCGTACGGCGGCAAACGCCGCGAGCACGAGCTCCTCCTCGCCACGGTGCGTCGACCCCGCGATCATGATGTGGCTTGCGCCCACAAGACCCAGTTCCTCGATGAGTGCCGCCCGTTCCTCCATGCTGACGCTCGTATACGCCTGATCGAACTTCGTGTTGCCCGTGACCGTGACAAGCTCGCGCGGCGCTCCGAGACGCATGATGTAGTCCGCGTCAATGCTCGACTGCATGGCGAAGCATTTCACCGTCCCGATCATCTCGCGCAGCATCCCGAGCAGGTACTTGTACTGCTTGACACTGCGGTCGCTGATGCGCCCGTTGACCATCATGACGGGAACATCGAGCTGCTTCGCCTTCTTGAGGAAGTTCGGCCACAGTTCCGTCTCTACGGGCAGGAATACGCGCGGACGAATGCGCCCGACGACACGCGAGGCGAGGAAGGGCAGGTCGAGCGGGAAGTAGATGATCGCGTCCGCATCCTTGATGATGCGGTGCGCCATCTCATAGCCGCCCGTCGTAACGACCGAGACGAGAATCGGGCTGTCGGGGAATTTTTTGCGGAACTCGCGGACGAGCGGGCTCGTCGCCACAATCTCGCCCACGGATGCTGCGTGTACCCAGATCGCGTTTTTCCCCGCCACCTTGTCAATGGTGTCCTGCGGATAGAATCCGAAACTCTGCTTGATGCGCTCGACAAAGCCGCGCTCGCGTGTCGCACGCAGCATGAAGATCGGTATGATGATGGTGACGATGAGGATTGCCGCTAGATTGTAGAGAAATCTCATAATCACTCTCCCCGAAACTGAATGTCATAGAGATGCTGATAGAGCCCGCCCCGCGCAAGCAGTTCCTCGTGTGTCCCCTGCTCCACAATGTGACCGCCGTCGATCACATAGATGCGGTCGGCGTGAAAGACCGTCGAAAGGCGGTGCGCGATAACAAAGCTCGTACGCCCGACCATCAGGTTGTCAAGTGCCGCCTGCACGATCTTTTCGCTCTCTGTATCGAGCGCGGAAGTCGCCTCGTCAAGGATGAGGATGCGCGGATCTTTGAGAATTGCACGCGCAATCGCAATGCGCTGCCGCTGTCCGCCCGAGATACTGACCCCGCGCTCGCCGATCTGCGTATCGTAGCCGCGCTCGAGCTCCATGATGAAGTTGTGTGCATTCGCCGCACGCGCCGCCTCCTCGATCTCCGCATCCGTCGCATCGAGCCGCCCATAGCGGATATTCTCGCGGATGGTCGTGGAGAACAGCATCGTCTCCTGCGGTACAAGCCCGATCTGTCCGCGCAGGGACGCAAGCGTCACGTCGCGGATGTCGTGTCCGTCGACGGTGATCGTCCCGCTGTCCACCTCGTAGAAACGCGGGATAAGGTTCGCAATCGTCGATTTGCCCGCCCCCGAGGGACCGACAAAGGCGATCATCTCGCCCGGTGCCGCCTCAAGCGATACACCGTCGAGTGCCCGCCGCCCCTCCTTGTAGGAGAAGACGACATTGTCAAAACGCACGCGTCCCTCCACGGGCGGGAGCGGCTTTGCATTGGGACTGTCCGTAATGCTTTCCGCAAGATCGACCACGGCAAAGACGCGGTCGACCGCCGCCATCGCCTTTTGGAGGTTGCCGTAGATGCGCGAGAGACGCTTGACCGGGTTCGCAAGGTTGACGGCGTAGGTCAGAAACGCGACGAACGCGCCCGCCGTGATCTCACCGTTGACAACCTCGTAGCCGCCGAACCAGACAATGAGCGTGACGGCAATCGCCGCGAGGAATTCGACCGTCGGCGTAAGCATACTCGTCTGCTGGACGTTCTTCATCACCGCTTCGAAATTGCGCTGGTTGCTGTGCACAAAACGCTCGATTTCGTAGTCCTCGCGCACAAAGGATTTCACGACGCGCGTCGCAGAGAACGATTCCTGTAGGAGTGCTGTAATCTCGGCAAGACGCTCCTGAATGACGTTGCTCGACTTTTTGATCTTGCGTCCGAAGATCTTCATCGCCTGCCCGACCATCGGGATGACGATGAGGGTCAGGAGCGAGAGTTTCCAATCGAGGTAGAACATGAGGGCGAGCGAACCGATGAGGATACATCCCTCGGTCACGAGGTCGATGAGGTTGTCCACGAGCGCGGACTGGATCGCGGCGACATCGTTTGTGACATAGCTCATGATCTCGCCCGTCTGGTGGCGGTCGTAGTACGCGAGCGGCATCCGCTGGAACTTGCGGAACATGACCTCGCGCACATCGATGATGACCTTCTGTCCGATGTAGGAGACGAGGTAGGACTGCCCAAAGTAAAAAATCCCGCGCAGGAAAAAGATCACGACGATGCCGATGCAGATGGCGTTGAGGAGTGCCATATTCTTATCTGCGAGCACGTCGTCGATCATGTCCTTGATGATCCACGGGACGTAGAGGTTCGCCGCCGAGGCGAGGATGATGAACACGATGGCAAGCCCGAGTTTTTTAATGTACGGGCGCATATAGGCGAGCAGTCTCGTATAATTCTTCATAGTTCTCCTAGTGGAAAATGTATTATGCGTGCTTTCCCAGCGCGAGAATCTTCTCCGCGACGCGTCGCGCGGCGTGCGGCTCACCCAGGAGGGCGACGGCACGCGAAAGACGCTCCGTCACATAGTCGCGCGGTGCGCCGTCCATAATGATCCGCTCCATCGCCTCAGCGATGCGTTCCGGCTGTACGGCATCCTGCAACAGTTCTGTCTCGAACGTCTCCCCGACGAGAATGTTCGGCAGCGAGAAGCGCGGCACGTCGACGAGCAGTCGCCCGACGAGATAGGAAAGCGCGGACATACGGTAGAGCACGACGGCGGGCAGCCCCATGATTGCCGTCTCCATGACGACCGTCCCCGATGCTGCGATTGCCGCGCGTGCAATGCCCATAAGCGCATAGCGTGCGTCATGGGTGAGCGTGACCTCCACGAAGGAGGTCGCAAGATGTTTCTCGATCTGCGCGACATCCACGCCGCCCGCGACGGGCAGGAAGAACCGCCGTGCCGCATCCTGTGCCGCCAAGATCTCCGCCGCGCCGAGCATAGGCGGGAGCAGACGCTCGATTTCCTCACGGCGGCTGCCCGGCATGAGCAGAATCGGAATATCGTCCGCGCCAATGCCAAAGTGACGTCGCGCCTCCTCTGCCCCCATCTCCGCGTGCACCGTGTCAATCAGCGGATTGCCGACAAAGGAGATGTTCGCCCCCGCCGCCTCATACGGCGGCAGTTCATGCGGGAAGATCGCGACGATCTCATCTGCAAGTGCGGCACAGGACTTTGCCCGTCCCTTGCGCCACGCCCATGCAGAAGGCGGAATATAAGAAAAAACGGGGATCCCCCGCTCTTTCGCCCGCGCCGCGAGCCGCCAGTTAAAGTCCGGATAGTCGATGATGACGAGCACATCCGGCCGCTCCTCCTCCATGAGCCGCGTGAGGTCATCGAGGAGGGCAAAAATGCGCCGGAGGTTCAACAGAACCGCCGAGATGCCCATCACGTTATAGTCAACGTAGTTCTGACGGAGCACGACCCCCGCCGCCTCCATCTCTACGCCGCCGAAGCCAATGAGCGAAACCGAGGGGTCAAGCGCACGCAGTTCACGCGCAAGTGCCGCCCCATGAAGATCGCCGGAGGTCTCCCCCGCCGAAAGCATAATTTTCAAAAGGGAGCTCCCTCACATCGCAGCAATCGTAATGCCGTTCGCCTCGGCGAGCGCCACCGCACGCTCCTTGTCGATAAAGAGCGTCTTGTCCGCCTCAATGACAAGTGCCGATGCCTTTGCCGCGACGAGCGACTCGATCGTGTCCAGCCCGACCGCCGGCACATCGAAACGGCTGTCCTGCTGCGGCTTTGCCGCCTTTGCAACGACCGCGCCGCCGCCCGCGAGCTGTCCGCCGCGCCGAATGCACGCATCCGTCCCCTCGATCGCCTCGAGAGCCATCACCGCACGGTCTTTCACCACAGCGGTCTGACCGACATCGAGCCGCCCGATCTCGCGTGCCATCTGGAGTCCATACTCCATATCCGCACGCTCCGCATCACTCGGCTCTCGGCTCGTCAGAACACCCGCCGAAGGTATCAGCGGACGGATGAGTGCCGTCTGGTCAAGCGGTGTCACGCCGACCTTCATGAGCGCACCGACAAACATCATCATGATTGTATCGTCGTTCTGGTTCGGCAGCTGCATGAGCATTCCGCGCAGCATCTCGTCCGGCTGAATCTGCCCCGTAAAGAGCAGCTCTTTCGTGACCTTGCCGATCATCGTGACCTTCTTGATCTCCTCCTGCTGCAAATACGCCAGAATGGAGGCAATCGAACCAATGCTGATCTCACGATAGACCGACGCCGCATCCTTCAGCTCAGGATCGCAGTCCGGCAGGAGTGCGATTGCGTGTACCTCGTAGCCAAGCGCACGCGCCGCACGCGCACACGCGGCAGGCAGATGTCCGACACCCGCGAGCAGACCCAGTTTTTCCATCATCATCCCTCACTCATCCTCATGACGTTCGCGACAGATCCCGCGCTCCGCGTTGCGGAGGAAACGCAGGAGATGATCGATCTCCTCGCAGGAGTCCACCTCCTGCTCGATGACTGCAATCGCCTGTGTGAGATTCAGCCCCGAACGGTAGAGAATCTTGTATGCCTGTTTGATACGGCGACGCACGTCAATCGGAATGCCCGCACGCGAGATGCCGACGCTGTTCAGCCCCACGG
>CALJPB010000121.1 GCA_937981305.1 uncultured Selenomonas sp. | reverse complement strand
GCCCATTTCGGCGTAATCCCCGCGAGAACCGCCCCAAGTGTAAAGCCCCCACTCCCGTCAAAGAGACTACCGAGCGTCATCATTTGAGTGCATGGGGAGCAGTCATACGTTCAAGCATCTTGCCCGTCATCCAGATCGCTCCCTCGATGACGAACGGCAGGAAGATGCGGTCACGGAATCTGCACCATCCTGTCTCCTTCTCCGCGCTCTCCTTCAGTGCCGCCGTGTACGCCGCCGATACTTCACGGGCGGCGGGAAGCCCCTTTTCATGCAGCCAGAGAACAGTTGCTTCCTTTGCCTCCGTCCGCACGAAATCTCCCACATGGTTCTTCAGTTCGTTTTGAATGTGTTCCAGTTTCATCTTCAACACGCTCCTTCATAGTCCGTTACCCCACGCGCAATGGCGCGGGCAAATTCATCCTGCTGCGTCCCAAGAAGCTCTGCATCGCCCGCATGATCGATAAACGCAAGCTCCACAAGCACAGCGACGGCATCAGTGTTGCTCAGAACATACAGACCGTTAACACCGGGCTTCGCTCCCTTTGTGCCGCGATCCGTAGTTCCGAGTGATGTGACAATCTGGTTCTGAATGCAGCTTGCCAGTGTCTTTCCTGCCCCGCTTCCGTAGAAGTGCCACGTCTCAGTCCCCTGCGCCACTCCATTACAAGCATTACAGTGGATGGAGATGAATACGTCCGCACCGCTGCAGTTGGAAGCCGAGACCACTTCGTGTAGGCTGTCGGATTGCAAATTTCCGACCACCTCAACACCTGCGGCAGCGAGATAACCCGCCACAAGGTCAGCGACGTTCTTTGCCACATCGCATTCCCGCAGTCCAAAGCCACACGCGCCGGGGTCGGGATTACCGTCCGGCGCATGACCCGGATTCAAAAACACACGCATCACGATTCCTCCTTTGGTTTCGGCACATCCGCATACGAAATGCGCTCACCGTCACGTTCCAAAAACACATCTTCGGCATTCCCGTCTTTGCTCTGAATGTACCGTTCGACAGCGACATCCACGAACTTCGGCTCAAGTTCTACACCGTAGCAGATACGCCCCAACTGGTCACAGGCGATGAGTGTCGAAGCCGATCCAAGGAATCCGTCAAGAACGATACCGTTCGTCTGCGTACACTGCTTGATGAGATACGCCAGAAGCGGCACGGGCTTCGAGGACGGATGTCCGCAGCCGTCCTTCTTCGAGTCCTTGATACGGTCAAATGCAAAGACGGTGGTCTGCTTCTGGTCGCCGTACCATCTGTGCCGTCCATCCTTCCTCCATCCCCAGATGATCGGCTCGTGAATGTACTTCCAATCCGTCCGTGTGAGCACGAGGCGGTCTTTCTTCCAAACCAAGCCCGCGCCAACTTTAAAACCCGCATCCTCATAAGCGTCATGAAAGATGCGGGCTTTTGCTGTTGCGTAAAATACATAGATGGAAGCGTCCGTCGCCATTGCCGAGTAGAAGGCGGTAAAGGCAGATTTGAGGAAGTCGTAGGCGTCCTTGTCATTCAGATCGTCGTTCTTTATTTTCCCCGATGTGCTTTCAAGCTGGATCATGTATGGGGGATCCGTGCATACGAGGTTGACCTTCTCACTGCCGAGCAGCCGCTCGTATGTCTCCGGCAGTGTGGAATCTCCGCAGATGATACGGTGCTTGCCGAGATGCCAGACATCACCAGAACGAGAGACGCAAGGTCTCTGAAGCTCTGCTTCCACATCAAAGTCATCTTCCTGCGCTTCACCATCATCCAGTGAGAGCAGATCGGCAATCTCGGATTCGTCAAAGCCCGTGAGCGAGATGTCAAAGTCCATCCCCTGCAAGGCTTCCATCTCAACGCGCAGCATTTCCTCGTCCCAGCCCGCATCGAGTGCGAAACGGTTATCCGCGAGGATGTATGCCTTCTTCTGCGCCTCGGTCAGATGGTCGACGAATACGCACGGCACATTCTCCATGCCCTCCGCCCGTGCAGCCATAACGCGCCCGTGTCCTGCGAGAATGCCATAGTCCTTGTCGATAATGACGGGACTGACGAATCCGAACTCCCGCAGACTGCCGCGCAGCTTGTTGATCTGCTCGGGCGAATGCGTCCGTGCGTTGTTGGCATATGGCACGAGTTTACTGATCGGAACGAGCTTCATCTCCGATGTTGTTTTGTTCAAATGACTTCCCTCCTTACTTCCTCGAACGCAGCAGCCGTTCCATCCGATCCTCCTGCGGCGATCCACTGAACGTGGTGGTGCAGTTCTGCTTTACGATGTCGAATATCTCATACCAGAGCAAATTGGACTGTTTCTGGAATGCCTGCCCCATCTGGACAAAGGGGCTTGCTATTGCCCCTCCGGTGGTCGGATGCTTGCCGATGAGCCCGTATTGACTCATTGCCTCCTCGCACTGGATGAAGCGGGCAAATGCCTGCGCGTAGCTTTCAATGAGCCGTGGATTCACGAGACGCTCACAGCCACGCTCCTTGAGCCAAAGCCACGTCTCGCGGAAAATCTCGTCTGCACCGAGCGGCTTTCCATTCCGCTGTCGCGCAGACAGGAACTCGCTCGGCGTTGGCATCTCCTCACCATAGAGCTCGGCGGCGTCCACAAGGTCTGTGCCGTCCAGTTCCGTCATGGGGAACTCCATGATGTGCGCCGTGCGCCCACCCGCGATTTTATCTGCCAGTGGCTCGGGTTTGTCTCCCGCCCGGATGCGCCGTCCTCCGCGATTTGTTCCGTCACGCGCCATCTTCCCGCCCCCTTCCCTTAATACCCCGTTTGAACCGATGTTTTTGTGCGTACGCCCCCTCCCCGGTCCAGTAGCGGCGCGGTTTTAGAGACTTGACCGCCCCCTGGGGGTCTATTGGTCGCCTCTGCCGCGCTGATGAATCCGCTCATGACAAGATACGCAGAGCGACATCAGATTCTCCGTATCATGCGTACCGCCGTCAGCGAGAGGTCGAATATGATGCACAAGCGTCGCAAGGACGTATCTGCCCCGCTCCTTGCAACACTCACACAGCGGATGCCCCGCCAAGTATCTGTCACGAATCCTGCGCCATACGCTGCCATACCTCTCGTGCTGATCGTAGCCACGGGAAAAATGCTCGTAATGTCGCTGCATGACTTTCTCGTGCTCCTCGCAGTAGCAGCTTTTTCTGTCTGTGAGGTTCGGACAGCCTGTCATACGGCAGGGGCGCTTCGGCTTTCTCGGCATCGCTTCACCTCCATCTCGGCATGAAAAAACCTCCGCAGGGATTGCTCCCATTGGAGGCTGTCGCTTACACTTTTCTATGATATAGATTACCATGTCAAGCGTGTGACACGCAATGTGACAAGTAGTGCCAACAGATACCATTCGAGTGACACGGTGTGTCAATTTTCGAGATTTTTTATGATTTTTTTGTGAAGACGATGGACGGAGCGCAGACTGCAATCCATCTCCTCGGCGATTTGCGCCCATGATTTTCCCATTACGTAACGACTACGCAGAAGGCACTGCCATTGTGGATTGCGGACTCTGCCGATAAAACCGCTGATTTCCATCTTCACGCTTACCAATCGGTCGATGTCTGCATCCAGTTCCGTTTCCTTCTCCACGATGCGCTCTACCCACTTGGTATAGGTGGCCTCCTCCGGTGCGCTGCGGCTGACGTGCTCCTCCAAGCAGCCGGCGCTGATGCTCTCGGCAAGTCTGCGGAATTGATTCACTTCCTCCATCTTGGAGTGAATCAGCTGATCCAGTTGTAACGCCCGCCCCAAATATTCTTTTACAGCCATCTCAATCATCCTCCAAATCTTTCTTGATCTGCTCAAAAAGCCGATGTCCGTCAATCGATGTCAGTTGCGTAAACCACTTGGAGTGGAAGAACCGCTCCGTCTCTGCAACCATCTGCTCGCTCTCCCGAATGGAATCCAACAGACGCTCTTCCCTACTCTTTTTCTCTTTCCCGACGGGGAGACGCCCTTTCTTATGCTCCTCGCGCAGTTTTTTCTTTTTAGCAAGCCGCGCCGCAACACGATCCTCCAGTTCCTTTGTGCGAGGGTTCTTTTTGAGGAACTTTGCGGCTTTCCGATAGTCGTCGGCGGCCTGCGTTATGATAGCGTTTGCCAGAACTTCGTATGCATCCACAGGATCATCTCCCCTCTTCCAACACAGCCTTGACATCAGCCACAGAACGAACCACTGCGGCTATACCGCCGACCGCATTGATCTTTCGTATGGTCACTTCTTGCAGTGCCGTAGGCTTGCCGCGCTCGGTCTTGACCTCAAATCCGTAAAATTTACCGCCAATACAGGCGATAATGTCCGGGATTCCCGCCGTTCCGTACAGCCCTCCATGAGCCTTCCAGCAGAAGCAGTCCGGGCGGGATTTCAAGTACGTCAGAATGGATTTCACGATTGACGATTCTTTCATGTGTTCCACCACTTTCCTTTATTTTCAAGGGTTGGAACGCATAGAACACGAGAAAAGCGATTACTATATACATTTTCTATAAAAAATAAATGGGTGGTATTTTTTATAATATATATAGAAATAGGGCTTTTCGTGTTCCACGTGTTCCGAACCGTTCCTTTTCCGTTCATAAAAATCCTTCCGAAACCTTGTCACGCAAGGATTTCCCCGAGTTTGATGCCGACGAGAACACGTCGCTTGGCAATACGGTCAATCTTCCGCTCCAAATGGGGAAAGGCGGTCATGATCTGCTGCACAAAGGTTTTCTGCGAGTAAGGTTTAAGACCGCACTCCTCGCAGTAGCCTTTGTAAGCACTCCACAGCTCCGTAGATCCAACGCAGCCGTCTCCTTCCGACAGGACGATGCAGTGCTCCTTGACGAAGGACAGCACCGAGTCGGATTCTTCCCGGTATTGCTGAAGCTCCGCCCGGTTCTTTTCCGTCTCGGAGAACACATAGTGATTTCCCATAAGCCGCCGCAGACCTTGGAGGGCAAAGCGAAAAATCCCGTCCGCCTCGGCGCGAAACTTCTCCAAAAGCTCCGGGTCGCGCTTTTCCTTTGGCACAGAATGATTGAACCGCACGATGATAAGCCGGCGATAAAATCCCTCGGACTTGTCCCCATAGTTCTTGGGTATGCTGTTGCAGGAAAACAGCAGCCGCGCCGTAGATTGGAAGGAAAACGGATTCTTGTTTTTCTTTTCCACGGTCAGATAGTCCTCGCCCACCAGTGCCTTGAAAATGCCGTTGTCGTCGATGTTCTTCGTGGGGAGGTCGGCGAAAATGTTTGCCAATTTCCCAAACAGCTCCGCCGTTTTGAACCGCTCGTTCAGCGCCTGCCATGACACATTGGACACATTCTGCTTGCCGAGGAGGACGTCATTCAGGACACGCAGGAGGACGGACTTTCCGGCACTCGCAACACCCACGATGACAAAACATTTCTGAGCAGAATTCACCGGAATGAGAAAGTAGCCCAACATCTCCTGCAGCAGCGCCACCTGCGCCATATCGCCGCCCATGGATTCGGCAAGAAACTGCTTGAAACGGGGACAGTCCGCACCCTTGTCATAGGCGACATTCAGCTGCACCGTGGAGCAATAATCCGGGGTATGCACAGAGAGGGTATCCTCCAACACGTTATAGAGACCGTTTTTCACGTTGATGATAAAGGGATTTGCATTGAGTTCCCGCACATCCCGCTGCACAAGCAGCCGCCACTGTTTTTCGGCGTCAACGATATGACGCATCCGCGACTCACGGAGCAGGAGCTTTTCCTGCACCATCCGCTGGGCTTCCATCTCGGGCATTTCATGATAGACGCCCGCCCGATAGCAGAAATGTTGCTCCGCTGCATAGAACACTTGCTGCGCTCCCGCCATTTCCTTTGCCAGGACGCCCGGCAGGAAACGCAGCCCGCTCTTGGTCGGCTCGTACCAGTCCGGCACGGTGCTTCCCGCTTGGGCGCGTTTTGCTTCCTTGCCGGATTGATATTGACGGCTGACTTCTTTGTACGCCACATTCAGCGATTTCAAGAAGTTCGCACGGAGTTTGAAGTGCTCGCGAATTTCGGCGTTGATCATCACATCGGCGACGACGACGTCCTGATTGTAGAGATAGTCCGTCACAAAGTCCTTTGCCGCCTGCAAATCCTTCAGCGTTTCCCCAGTTACGGGAATTTCTGCCAAAACGGCCATCAAAGCGTCCGTATTCAGGGGCTGAAAACATAGTGCTGCCGGAGACTTCACCGAACACACTCCTGCGAGAAATTTGGGACACTTGAATCCCTTCTCGGAGATAACCTTGCAGGTGATCGGCTTTGTACCGCTCTCCAAGAAGTGATTGATTTTCTTCTGCGTACCGTTCTCGCTGTACCCCGGGTACGGCGCGGAAAGGGCATGAATCCGTGTCGTTCCGCCGTCAAAGGGCGCAAGGTTCGTAATCATGGCATACCAGTCATGCTCGGAAAGGTTCGCCGCATCATCCCGGCAGTGCTTCAAAAAATCGCAGGAGCGCATGACAATGTCCAGTCCCCGGTCATTGCCGGACTTCTTCTCTACCGTCTGCTCATCCATCTCCGGCAATGCATCGGACAACTGATCCTGTGTGTATTTCCGTTCCGGGTGAAAGCTGATACATTCCACGCTGACCGGCTCTTTCTTGCAGTGATGGAAACCCGGAAGGCGCATAACGCGGGATTCGTTGACACAGACCGGATCGCCGTCAAACTGCTTCACCAGCTGTTGCTGGATCGTGCGAAAACGCTCCACCCGTGCCGAACCGTCCATAAAGTAGTAGACGTGCAGGGATTTTCTGGTCTTTATCACCATCGACGGCGGCAAAGGGAATGCGTCAATCTTTGCTTGCTGCTCCTCGAAAGTGCCGTCGTCCATCTCGAAAAACTGGGCGTTGATGCGGGTGATTGCCCCATCGTCGTGACCGCCGTAGTTCACCACGAAGAAAACGCCGCGATTCTGCGCGTTGTGCTTTTTGAGCGTTTCCTCGATGCCCATGTATTTCCCGCACTCACATTCCAGTTTTGCTCCGTGGAACACGCCGTCCTTCCTGTCCTCAAAGACACGGAAGCAAACGGTTTCAGTGGGATTGAACAGGCAGCCGAGGACATCCATCGCCGTGACGTTCATATCAGATTTCCTCCAAGTCCAACTGCCGTACAGGAATCCCCAGTTGCGTGGCTTCCTCGATTTCCCTCTTCATGCCGGAGGAAATTTCGCCGTTTTCCGTAAAGATCCATACCTCGTCACATAGCGCAAGAAGGGCAAGCCCGAACATCAAGCCCATTTCCCGCTCATGCGGAGAGCTGTCATTCAAAATCTGCGGATAGAGAAGATGGCTCGCCACGGGCATATTCCCCCGACCTATGACATAGCGGCAGAACCGGACGGCATTCTCTTTGTTGGTCGCGACGTCTCCGGCGTACTTTGACACCACGTAAATCTTCCTGCGATTCTTGGCGGCAAAGCGCCGCCGCTGTCTCTGTTTATACTCCTTCAGCACTCGGCTCATCGCCGTCCCTGCCGTAGGGTCTGGATAGCCCTCAATGTTTTTGAACATAATCACTCCTCCAGTTCCTCCATAGCGCCAAAGTTTTCTCCGGCGGAGGCTTCGGCGATAAGAGGCAAGTCAAATTCCGGGAAAGGCTGTTCTTCCATGCACGCACGGATAAACGCTACCGCCTCATCGAGCCGTCCGGCAGGGATAATGAAGGTCAATTCGTCATGAATCTGCAGGATCGGCTTCAGCCAGGTTCTGTCCGGCAATCCCTTTAAGATGCGGACAATCGCCAGCTTCAAAATGTCGGCCGCCGTCCCTTGGATGGGAGTGTTCAGGGCGCAGCGCTCTGCAAAGGACTTCCTTGCCCATTCCTTGCTGCGGATATCGGGAAGGTAACGCCTGCGTCCGAGCCATGTCTCCGAATACAGCCTGCGCGCGGCCTGTGCTTTCGTCTCTTCCTGCCACGTGGAAAGTCCGCGATACCCGGCTTTGAGGTTGGCAATGACGGACTCGCATTCCGGGAGCGTCTTTTCCACCCCCGCTTTGAACTTGAGGGTATTCTGCAGCCCGCGGGGGAACAGTCCGTAAAACGTGCCGAAGTTGACATTTTTGGCGATGGTGCGCCGCTCCTTGTAGTCGGCTCGATGCTTGTCTTGGGCTTCCTCATCGGTCACGCCGAAAATGACGCAGGTCGTGGCGGCGTGAATATCGCCGCCCGTGCGGTAGGTCTCCATCATGCGCTCATCCCGGCAGTAGAACGCGCCGACACGCAGTTCGATCTGTGAAAAATCCAAGGATAAAATCAGGTGACCGCTCGGTGCTTTGATAAAGTTCCGAACGCCGATGGGATCATTGGACTTTCTCGGCATATTCTGGCAGTTCGGCTTTCGGCAGTTCATTCTGCCCGTATCCGTGGAAAGAGCGAAAATGTCGGGATGCAGCCTTTTGGTCACGGGGTTGAGGAATTTCAAGTAACCGTCGATGTAGGTGGACTGTATCTTTCCCCACCTCCGATATTCCTGCACCAGCTTGAAGAGCGGCACGAGTTCCGGCTTATGTTCCTCGCACCATTCACCGAGGAGAACCATCGCCATATCGTCCAGAGCGGCTTGGGATTTGTTGGTAACCTTGAGGACGGGCAGTCCTTGACTCTCGAAGAGATATTTCTTGAAATCGGCGGTTGAGCAGTTGGCTCCGATGTTCACATCCCCAATGAGAAACGTGATTTCCTGCCGAATCCGCTCCATCTCCATTTCCGACTCGGCTTTTCGCTTCTGCATCAGAGATTGGTCAATGGGTACGCCGTTGTTCTTCATCACTCCCAAGTAAATAGCCGTGGGAGATTCCATGTGTTCCACAATCCACCGATGACGGGGAAGATAACGGTCAAACCAGCCGTTGAACGTATGATAGAGACGCAGAGAAAAATCCGCGTCGGCTGCACCATAGCGGACAGTTTCTTTGTCCTGTGCGGGAAGTTCGTCAAAGTGCCTGCCGCCCGTCGTCTCGGCGAAGGTTGGCAAAGACTCGCCCAAGAGCTCTCCCGCTAAATGTTTCAGCCCGCTTTCATTCAGTTTGCGGAACTCATATGCAGATCTCAAGGTCATCTGTGCCGCCGCTATTGTGTCATAGACGGGCGGCTGTATCACGATGCCCTTCGCGTATGCCATCGAGGATTCAAAGGCGATGTTGTGGGCGACCTTGGTGATGTGTGGATTGGCAAGGAAATCGGCAAGAAACAAGAAAAACGCGGTTCGGTCAATATTTGCACCGATTTTGTGCGCGACAGGAACATAAATGCCCGTTCTCTCCGAAGCGGAGAAAGCGCAGCCGACAATATGCGCCCTTGCAGGATCAAGCGCGGCTTTCTCCTCAGCCCGATGGGGTTCGTCCGGTGCAGTTTCAAAGTCAAAAGCGATAATCTCCGCATCCCCCAAGTAATCACGAATGCCCTGAACCGTAGTCACGCATTGGTAGTTTGCTTTCATAACGTAACCCCCACCAATTTGCAAGGGTGCGATGATGCCGTATTGACCGGCTCAATAACGGAAACACGCCTTGCCATATCGTCAATGAAGTTCATCATCCCCAACGGGTGAAGACAAATATCCGTCGTCTTTCCTTTGTAAACTTCTCCCAGTCGCTTGTTGGCTTGCTCCGGATTCACCAACATTTGACAGCGGAGTTTGTGCTTTGGCACAGCATTGATGGCGGCGACGACGGCGTCCAGCGTTTCCTGCATAACCTTTTCCTCCGGTGTTTCCGGTTTTTTCATCAGGGAAAAAGGAAACCGGTCGGAATTGCATATCGCATGATACAAATCACCCTCGCTGATATAATGACAACCGTCCTGTGGTATGCCCCATTGATATTCAAATATCTGCTTTTTCACTTTGACATTCCTCCAATGTCACACGGTGGATTTTCCACTGCACCAAGAGAGAAAGTCTCCCTCGGTGCGCGGAATCCTCAGTGTATCTTCTTATCTCAGCGGTTCGATGATTTCCCCGGTATCGGGATCAACATGGGGAGGAATTGTATCCTCGGCATCGTAGCCCACATTCATGCTCACGGCCTTTACCTGCTCGGTCATAGCGGCAATCAATGTCCGTTCTTCAAGCGTCAGCGCCCTTACTACGGAGAACTGTGCCTGCGAGTAGATAACGCCCGTGCCGGAAGTGGCCTTCTTCAACGTAAAGCGCGTCACTACCGCATTGCTGGATTTATACTTTGGCAGGATGCGCATGAGATAGCGCGTAAACCCTTTCAGTGAGCCGGTTGGCAGGGACAGAATCACAGGGAACACATCGCCTTCGCGCAGGAGGTACAGTCGGCGGCGGTTCTTGCAAGCCTTCGCCCCGTTCTCTCCGGAGCCGAATTCGTTATAGGGGCAGTTTCTGCAAAGCCCACCTGGATTGCCACGTCCCGTTACCCCGTCAAAGCTGCCGCAGTCCGGCGGATGAGAGCCGCCTGTGTACTTCGTGGCGTAGTAGGCGTTCAACGTATGTTGATAAAGGATGACGGCGTTGACTTCCTTCAGCGTGTCCATATCATCCGGATCGTCCCCCGGGATCTCGAAAACCGTGCCGCCGCCAATGGGAATCTTGATACGCTCAAATGAGACGGACAGCCCGCTCAATTCCTCCGCCATCACATCGGAGAGGTTGAAATCCTGCAATGCGAGGAAGCCATCGGTACTGTTTACTGCTGCGAGTGCATTGTTCTTAGCCATATAGATCCGTCCTTTCTCACTTGCGTGCCGCTTTGCGGACGCTCACCTTGGTCTGCTCATATACATTGACAAGACCGTTTAACCACCGGGGGAGTTCCTCATTGTTCTCCGAAATCTGCTCGTTTACAAAGGCGGACAGACTGTTGGCGTTAACCGTCTCGTAAACCAGATCGCCGTAACCTTTGCGCTTTAATGCCTGATACAGCTTGGTCTTGGATTCTGCCACCGCCGATGCACGGGTTTTGTTGGTGAGGAAAAACATCGTGCCGCCGCGGGTAAAATTCTGGGTTTCGGTATCCGCCATCATTTGGACAAGCTGTTGTTCCACCTCGCAGAGTGCGGCGTTGATCTCCTTCGTTTTCTCTTCAGATGCACTCTTGGCATCACGAAGTTCCTTAAGCCGCTCCGCCAAGGCAAACATCTCATTGGAAATCTGTTCTTCCATCTTGACTTCCTCCTATTCTTCAAAAGGGTTGTTCCCCTTGCGCCAGTGGTCAATCAGAGATTTCGCAAGGTTCGCTTTGTTTTTGAGCGCCTGCATGACCTTTCCGTCCACCGTCCCCTTGGCGATGAGGTGGATGTATGTGCAGGGAAATTTCTGTCCTGCCCGGTGTATGCGGGCGCGGCATTGTTCATAGTTGCTCATGGAATAGTCGAGCGAGTAAAAAACCATCGTGCTTGCCGCCGTCAAGGTAAGCCCCATCCCCGCCGTGGCAATTTGCCCGATGAACACTTGCACCGCCGGGTCATTTTGAAACTGCCGCACCTGTCCGTCTCGATCCTTCACACCGCCCATAATGAGCGAGAAGTGAATGCCCTTTCGGTCGAGCATTTTTCGGATGGCATCTATTTCCGGAACAAACCGTGCAATGACTACGATTTTTTGATTCTCCTGCACCGAAGCGTCGACGATGTCTTCCAACATCGCCAGTTTTGCCGTACTGACCGCTTCCACCGCTTCCGTGGCATCGTTTCCGAGAAAACCGCCCGTAAGCTGCGATAAGCGTAAAAGCCGGGTCAACACGTTCGGTGCGGTCACTTCCTCCCCGCTCACGAGTTCGGCGTAACTTTGCTCCACGAGATTTTGGTAAATCTTCATAGCGGTAGGCTCCAATGTCACCTTACGGACGATGTCCGTAGTTTCGGGCAGGTCGAGACACTCAGCTTTCGTCGCTCGAAACGCGATGCTGTGCATCCGACGGGTAAATGCTTCCTCCATGGATTCTTTCATAACGGGGGTATGTTGCCCGTAGCCCGTCATGAAGAAATATTTGGAGCGAAATGCGTAAAAACTTGACCCGAAAACACCGGGGTTGAGGAACTTGTACTGCGAGAAAATGTCGATCGCCCTGTTTGTTACGGGCGTGCCTGTGAGCAGCATCCGATACTTTGCCACTGCTCCCATCTTGTGCATGGCCTTGGATACCGATGTGTTGTGTGTCTTGATCTTGTGGCCTTCATCACAGATCACCATATCCGGCTTCCATGCGGCCAGATCCTTTTCGAGACGCCACGCCGACTCATAATTGATAACCAGAACTTTCAGTCCTTCTCCGCAGAAGCTGCGGAGTGTTTTCCTTTTTTTGTCGCTGCTCCCCTCAAGGACAGAGAGCGTATAGGGGAATGCAGCAAATTTCTCGAACTCCTCCGCCCAGACTCCTGTGATGGATAAGGGCGATACGATAAGGAGTCGGCGCACCTGATTGAGTCGGTACATTGTTCCTGACACAGCGATGGCCGTGAGACTCTTCCCTGTCCCCATCTCCATCAGGAGCGCCGCCCCCCGACTGTGTACCTCAGATGCCGCGACATCAAACAAGCCCAAGGTAAACCGATACGCACGCTGCTGATGCAGAAAGGGTTGTACGGAGACAGGCATCGGCGGCAAAGCGTCAGCAGTTTTTGGCACAGCATCCACCTCCATGATCAACTTCCTTAATCTCGATCCCCCGCACAGTTTCCCCCGGCGTCAGTACGATGATGTCGCAAAAATCACCGAAGAAAAAAGAAAGCAGCTTCTTTGGCAGACTCATGTGGCGGCTCTGCAGGACTTCCTGTTTGCAACCGTGCGGAGCCGAGACGTTCACGCAAACCTTGTGGTTCAGAATCATTGGATTCTCCTCCCGTTCTAAAATTTTCACATGGGTGGAAGATCAAAATCCTCCTACTATCTACCGAAAAACTTAACCCCCCCCAAGAATGCGTGCAGCCGGGGAAGGACTCCCCGGCGATATTGACGCGCATCACGGCTTACTTTTTGTTGTGCTGACTGCGTTTTATCCGACTCACGCCGAGGACTTTTGCGACTTTGTCGATAATCTTGTTCTTGCGCTTCGTCATAGCCACCTGAGACACCAGTTTTTCCGTCCGTTCCGCTTCCTCTTGACGGATTTCCTCCAGCTGCTTCCTCATTCCGAAATGCTCGTAGTAAAGATCCCGCTGGGCATCCGTGCAGTTTTCCTCGATCACCTTGCGTACTAGAGCGGCTTCGGGATTTTCCGTCTCCGGCTCGGAAAACAGGACATTTTCCGGGCTTCCACCCTTGTCGGCAAGCGTGTCCCATGGATCGACCGTATCCTCATTGTCGGGATCGGCCTTGTAGCTGCTCTCCTTGGCATCAAACACGGGATCACGCAGTTCACCCACGTAGCGATCCTGCAGATCCATACCGTGGTCGGACTCATCGAGCATGATGGTCAGTTCAAGCGACAGATCTTTGCCTACTTCGAGTCTCTGCGTGACCTCGCACTTTGCATTGTCATCCCAGCGTTTGTAGCAGTAATACTTGCCGTCCACCGTCAGATAACAGGTACGTTTTGGATTCCACATACTGTGGGGCTTGGATTCATTGTGTACCATTTCTGTGCTCCCTTCTTCGCTCGTAGCAAAGCGGCGGACACACAGAAAAGCCGGTGCGTCTGATGACACACCGGCCTAATATGTCTTGTGAGGATACGACAAGAAGACGGTGGACATTGGGACGCGAGGTCGAGTGTTTCCATTCGACTCAACTGCCATATGTATCCACCGCTCTGCTAACGCGCGTACTTCACAAAGCGGAATACGTTCTACTTATAAAGAAAAAACCTATGCTCCTTACTAAAGAGAAAATAGCGACTAAATTACATAAATATAATAGGAAGTGCAGACTTCTTCTCCTTCCTTTGTTATAATATGTTTGGATGACGGACTCATCCTTTGCTGAATACAACATACCAAATTCAAAGTGGACGGTAGTGGATGCTGGTGGATCAAAATCATCCACTGCTCTCACGGGGGCGTATACAGTTGACCATCTCTATTTTTTTAAGCATCATGAGAAAATACATAGGGACGGATAGAAGATCCATACCGGATTTCTGTGCCTACTTTTTTGCGCTAGCTATGAAAGACCCTGGCAAAAATGACGAACTTCTCATTGACGAGGAAGATCGTTATTACCCGTTTTATCTGCATCGAGAGAAAAGTTCCGCCTATAAGATGTTCAGCGGCGCACAAAACATCCCCATTTCCGTTGCAACAAAAGTTTATGGAAATTTAGACAAAACCAGTCTTCTAGAGGAAATCACAGGGCTCTCATTTGATACGCGAAAGAATCTTTGTGGTGAACTCCAATCAAATGGTATCGACTGCACCCCGGATAATGTGGATGAGGTCTGCGCTGAAGTTTTGTCCGATTTACTCAAAGAGCGCCTTGGTCTTGAAAAAGATCGCCGTATTCCTCCTTTAGAGCACAGAAACGAAGTGGGCGAACGCATCCCGAACGTACCTCTAACTCCTGTCCCCTATGCCAACGGCGCGGTCTATGTGGATGGAAAACCGATTTTACTCACTCTCATGCCCGTCTCGGACGAAGAAAGAAGTTCCAATGATCTCCCCTATATAGATGCACTCTGCGAGGTATATACCGAAAAACTACAAACCGCGATATCCAAAGACAATCTTGAAGGTCTTCCTGATAAAATGAAACACCATTTAACAAATCAGAGGAAAGCATATTACGGTATCGAAGGCGTACGACGGCAGATTCGCGATGCGTTCGGTGACGCGGAAGATCAAATTGATGCGTTAAAAGACGATGCCTACGAAGGAATTGAAATGGTCTATCATAGTGACCGGTATGTCGGCGGATACGAACGACTGCAGGCCGTACTAGAAAAGATCACCAGTACAACACTTTCAAGGTCTACGTTAATGAATATTCAAGGATTGATCGGCAATCTCGAAAAGAAAGGATTATGCCATATGCTTGTAAACGATAAGCGTATCGCATCATGGGTGACACCTGATGCCTAGACTGTTCAACTCTACCTTTGAAATATCTTTGCGCGTTCTCTTATTGCTCGATGCCGTACGGACAAAGGGTGCTACGATTGACCGTATCGCTGCATATGATTTCATAACGACTTATGGTTCAGAATTTGGTGTTTCGTCAGAGAGTCTGCATGGCAGCAACAGGTACAATTTCAGTGAACTTGCAGAAAAGCGTATGCAGTGTACGGCGGCAATCAAAGATCTCGTATTGGACGGCTTTGTATCCGTCAGCAGAACGCACAGTGGTTTTTTGTATCGCATCACTGACCTTGGTGTGAAATATGCAAACGAGCTATCTTCCGTATATGCGTCGGAATATCTGCACACAGCAAAAAAGACGCATCGGAGGTATAAGAATCAATCCGATACGTCTTTGACGGAATACATCAATGAGAAAGCACTTCATTCGTTAAGGAGGCAGATAGATGCGTAACTTTTACTTTGAAAGCGTCACGGCACGAGGTACAGGGAAGCAAGAGTCGACCATCACCTTCACTCCCGGACTCAATATCATACAAGGACGATCTAACACCGGCAAAACGGCGATTATAAAATGTATTGATTTTGCACTCGGCGGAAAAGACCTCCCACTCGATGAAAGTTTTGGATACGACGAGATTTCCGTTAGAATACAAACGCCAAAAGGCATGATTACAATAGATCGCAGATTTCACGAAAACAAAGTGCAGGTTATTACAAATATAAAAGATTGGCAAACGGGTTCCTATGACATCAAACGCAATGATCGGAAAAAGATACCGTCTCCTATCCTAAGCGATTTACTGCTCACTTCTATCGGAATTGGCGCACCATGTGAAATCATTAAAAATGGCGATTTCGCAAAACAAAAGCTCTCCTTTCGTACCTTTCTGCACATGCTGATGTTTATTAGTCCCGCAATCGGAGAAACACAGTCTGTCATCGAACCGAAAGAGTTCAGTCAAAAGACGTCTTTTCTTTCCGCGCTCCTCTATCTGATCACCGGCGAGAACCTATCCGATCATGAGATACAAACGAAAAGGGAGATCCGTGTCGCCCGCCGAAAAGCAGTCGAAGAATATGTGAATCAACAAATCATCCGAACCGTACAGAAAAGAGATTTGTTGCAGAAACAGCTTAAAACATTTGAAGGTGTGGATGTCCAACAGAAAATAGAGACGCTCCTCGACGATATTTCAAATACCGAGCAGGAGATGCGCGACGCTACCCAAAAGCGTAAGGATCTTCTAATACAGATTGGCATTTTACAGGAACGTGCAGCCGAATCAGAGGTGTTGCGCGGGCGTTATCATGCACTGAAAACGCAATACGTCTCAGACATTCATCGGCTGTCTTTTATTGCGGATGGAGAGATGACGCATGCCGGAATGCCCCATAATACGCTATGTCCTTTTTGCGACAGCAAAATGCCAGAGCGGCACAAAAATTCCTATATAAAATCTGCACAAGCAGAACATTCCCGGATTCTTGCACAGTTGCATGGTCTTGAAGAAACAGAACGAGACGTAACGGCAGAACTGGCACAGATCGCTGCCGCTCTTACAGAGCTTGAAAAAGAAAAATCTGCAATCGATAATCTGATCGCAGAAGAACTCCGTCCCAAAATAGAATCCTTAAAGAACACACTGATACGCTATCGGGAATATATTCAGTTAAACAACGAAATGCATGTCATTTCCGCCTATGCTGATACATGGGAATCTGATCTTCGTAATCTTCCCGATACATCCGAGGCAAGTGTAAAATATCGACCGAAAGAACACTTCGGTGCAGAATTCCAAAAACAAATAGATATCTATTACAAGGAAATCCTCGAAGAATGCGGCTATAACGCTACTACGACGCGCTTTAATCTACCCGATTTTGATATCGAAATTGACGGGCACAAAAAATCCGGTTATCAAGGACAAGGATACTGCTCTTTTATCAATAGCGTTACTGCCCTGGTATTCCGCCGTTATCTCGCATACCATGCAAAGTACGATCCTGGGTTTTTGATCATCGATACCCCACTTCTCGGCTTAGACCAAGGCGTTGAAGATGCGGCTCCTGAAAGTATGCGTGCTGGACTTTTTAAATATTTCATCAACCATCAAAACGAAGGACAGATCATCATACTGGAGAATATAATGCATATACCCGCACTCAATTACTCCGGTGGAGGCGCAAATGTCATTACCTTTACGAAAGGTCTAGAAATGGGGAGGTATGGATTCTTAAATGGAGTAAGCTAAATCAAAAAGGGAATAATTATCTAAAACATCAAAATTAGCGACTTATTTTTTTTAATGTAAATTCGATATTTTATTTAAGAAGTCTTGTGATATCTGTCAGCAAAGGAGTGTGACACAATGTCGATGAAGGTTGGACATATGAGAGCTGCTGTCGCTGGCGTGGAAGCTCAACAGCAAGCATCTCCCAATAATAAAAAGACGACAGCCTCACAGCAAACTACTCAGCAGCAAGCATCTCCTGCCTATGCCATCGATTTGAGCACTCGCGCACAGTTGGAGAAGATGGACGGCAGGGAAAGGCTCCAATGGCTGCTAAGTAATTTCAAGCAATTTGACGGGGAAATCACCGTTGAATCGCGAGACGAATTTCTGAAACAATGGCACGCTGCACAAGATATAACCAGAGAAAAGATGCAAAAAGAAAACACGGCTGTGTTTGTGGCGCCTGCTCCACATTCCCTCGAAGAATACTTAACTGGCGATGAAATTCTAGGAATGGATCTCTATACTGAACGTCGAGTCCAAAAAAGGCTTGATTTCTTTACCCCACTCTACACAGAGGCAGATACAAAATTCGAAAAGTACCGTAATGTCGCTACTAAGATACAACGTGGAGGCGAGACAGAATTTCGGAAGTATAATCTTATGTTTGCCGCTATGGCCGCAATCTCCAATAAGGAGTATGCAGATGCCGAACTGAATAAACGTATTTCTCGCGGACACACGACCCGCGAAGAGTATATACGGGCAACATCTTACGCGAGCGAACTGCAAAACCGCGCTGGCGTATTTGTCACAGCAGATCTTGATTCCCCAGGGGTAGCACATGCAAATGGGATACGCTACGAATATAATGGCTCGCTCGCCAACATCGGCGTTAAACAACTCGATTTCATGGCGCGCCACCGCGAAGCGGACGATATTTGGGTAAAAGTAGCGCAGGGTACTTATCAAAATCGCGGAGAGATCCTATCTGCGCTAAAAGATGCGGGATTCGATGATACAGCAAATGCTTATCGCGAATTCATGCGCGATCAAGTAGGAACCGATTCCTTAGCGCGTGTCATGGAACTTCCCTTCTCGCATGGCACCGGAGCTCTCTGGTGGTATGCATTAAACGAAAGAGGAAAAGACGATACTTATACGCCACTGCAGCGCTCGATGCGTGGTGATGATGGAACGTCGATCCAGTACACGTCAAGAGAGATCAATGCGGCACTTGCAGAAGGTGTGGATGAAGTTAATTTCATCAAGACGCTTGCCAGTCAGCGCGAACCGGCATACTTATATCAGCTCCCGAACGGTCGCTGGGCGAGAGCGAAGACGAAGCAAGAACTCGCAGGGAAAAATGTGCAGGGAGACGAGGAAACCGAGTCTCGGAAGAAAAACAATCCTCTCGATGCAGAGCTCCGCAATCTGCGTAATCAGCTTGAAACGGTCAAAAAATCCTATATGCCGCCCGACCAAAAAGAGGAGCTGATCACCTCCATTAAGAAGCGCATCAATACCATACTCATACAAATGGTTGCGTCACAAAAGGGCGCGAACAAGAAAAATTCATACGAGCAAATTTAGTTGAATTCATATCCCTCCAGATTGAGTTGATTTTTCTTTATCTAGGGGGGATTTTTGAATAAAAACAGGATCGTCACACAAATAATGTAACGACCCTATGATGAGAACACCTAGTGGTTGTGCCTTAATCTTTTAGATTCAGGAATTCCTCAAATTCGCAGAATGTACTCGGATTTACTTGCAATACGAGTTTATCCTCCGGTTTGGTTGCGTCTGGATTATATGTGAGGAAAAAGAAATACACTTTGTTTACGTCATATGAGTGTATGAATTTCGTTCCAGAAAAGGCTTTATCCCGTCCATAGGACTGCGGCAGAAGAGAACTAATAGTTGCAATTCCGTCCGGTGTTGTAATTACAGGACCGGATACACTCGAGTTAGTTTTGAAATCGTAGAGGCGATTTTCATCCTTTCCAACCAACTTAATTTGTGTAATAAAGCAGGGATAAAGACCATCGACATTCTTTGAAAGACCATCTCTAAAGTCTGCAATAACGGTAAATGCCCCCATAACCCAATGATATCCCTCTACATATCCTGACTGTAACCCCGTGATACCTTTTCGGCCAGTCTTGATATACGTTGGGCAAGGAAGTTTTGAAGCCGGTGTTAAGCAAAGCACATAAGGCTGATTAAGATTGTCTCCACTAAGATACTGAGTATAAATGTAGAATTCACCTTTTGCATCCGTATTTTCCCACAGATAACCAAAAAGTGGGAGAGAAAACCTTAGATTCTTGATCCATCGGTTGACGGGATTTCCATTCTCATCACTTTTATGGTAAATTCCGAAATCAACAATAGTTCCCGTAAGATGTTTGTTCACAAACGCCATCGATAGAACCATTGTTTCCGGCTTTGTGATTTGCACACGGACATAATCTGTATCAAGGAGATTGTCATAAGTGTCGTGTACATATACTTCCTCATGGCGTAAAACAGCCTGACTGGGAGAATCGTTGGGCTCATTTACACTGTATGTCGTTGATGTTTGTAAGGTGAGTGCGACATTTCCTCCGCCGTTATACACAGTATAAAGCACATAATAACTACCGCCGCCTTGTGGGAGACAGGAAAGAATGTCAAAGTCCTCAATCACATTGACACTGTCTGCTACAATGGTTGGCACGCTGTTCCCATCCACTGTGAAAATAACTGTTCCAACAGTTGTGGGAGCCGTGAACCGAATAGCGGATGAAAGCTTGGCTATTCCGGCTGTCTCGACTTTTACAAGAAGTTGCTTTCCTGCCGCAAAATTATTAATCGTATAAACGGTATCGACATTAATAGGAATAGCGGAACTAACATCAATTGGTGTGCTAGCGGTAGTATTTGCATATGTGGACATTACAGACATACGTCGCATAATATTTCCTTTAGCTTTTGCCGCACAAAGACGCAGTTCATCTGCGTTTAGACCTTCATCGAAGAGTACATCTTCTCCAAGAGATTCTTTTGCATTCTTCGATACTGAATCGAGGATATTCTGTGCAGGGGTAACGAGGCTTTCTCCGAGATCCAAGATATTTGCTTCCTGGATCGTTTGGATGCCACCATTCTCCATAAAATCTACACTTTCTGGGCTCAGTTTAGTCTGTACATCTTCAAACATTTTTATCACCTTTCTTGTTGCCTATAGATTTTAATACAACGGTTTCGGGAGATTTCTTGGCGCCTTCTTCCATTGATCTAATATTGAAATGGTACGCCTAGCGGCTCCTTGCTACGGAAACCACAGAAAACACATCCGCATTTCCTCACCTCCGTTCAGTTATATGGCAAGGCGGCGGAGTATTCCGTCTAGCGTTTGGC
>CALJPB010000120.1 GCA_937981305.1 uncultured Selenomonas sp. | reverse complement strand
AAAAAGTTCACGAATAATTATATCTGTTGCGCTTCGATCCATGATCCATACGGTATCATCATCCCGCAGAAAATCACCAGGAAGCATAATCGTACGCGGTGGCTCGATGCTCAGCTTTCGAATAACATTACCAATGTGTACAGAGTCAAAGAGTTCGGCACTTGTTGTAACATTATGCTTCAATACGTCCGCAATGGCTGGAATTTTAGGCAGTGTATCGACACGTAAAAGTTTCGCATAGAATGCCTTGACAAATTTCTGCTGGCGTTGTGTTCGCCCGAGATCGCCAAGGTCGTCGCTCCGATAGCGCAGATAGTGCGCTGCATCGACTCCGTCCAGATGGCGATACCCCTGCCGCATATGGATGGAAAGACCTTCCTGTGGATCATCATAGTCCATGTTTTGCTCTACATATAGATCAATACCGCCAATCGTATCCACGATCTTCCCAAACGTAGCAAGATCAATCACAACATACTGGTGAATGGAAATATCAAACATTTGATTGATCGTTCGCACCATCAGAGGTGCGCCACCCACGGCGTAAACATTGGCGAGACGGGTCTCTCCTTTGTTTTGTGCCATTGTGACCCATGTGTCGCGTGGAATGTTGAGGATACGTACTTTACCCGTTGCATTTTCCATACTGATCAGTAGAACTGCGTCGGCACGCTTCTCCTCAGCATCATCCATATTGACCGCATCATCCAAACCGAGTACCAGTACATTCGTATAGCCGTCAAAGCGAACGTCAACCTCTCCGCGATTTGCTTCCTGACGGATGAGGTATGCCTCATACATATCCCGCACATCACGGTATGCCTGTACGCCCCATCCGATGACATAATACCCTCCGATACTGAGTGCTGCCAGGAGGAAAATGGTACAGATAAGGCGAACCATGCCGCGCAAAAATGCCATCCGGCGTTTGCGTTTTCGCTGACTGCGGCGTTTGTTGATATTTTCACGTGAGTTCTCACTTTGTAATTGAGCAGCAAGTCCCTCTGCGTCGTATTCCGACATCATCCCCCCCTCTCTGTCTATGTGATAGAATCATTCAGCGTCGGTCAAGAAGAAGTTCATTTCGTGCCGTAACGGTATCGGGATGAATGAGTCCCCCCTTCTGTGCAACA
>CALJPB010000119.1 GCA_937981305.1 uncultured Selenomonas sp. | reverse complement strand
CGCTCGCGTTGTTCTCAAGGAGGAGGCGGTTCGCATCGTTCGCGGAGAGGACGGGGTTTGCGCCGCCATCGATGGAGACGGCACGCAGACGCAGGGGATTGGTACCCGCGCGCGTTGCATCCGCATCGCTGCGTGCGTAGGATGCCATGCCGCTTGCGACGACCTTGTCACTGTCGAGGTTCTTGTAGCCGTAGATGGGGCGGCCGTTCTCCGCCTTGATGACGGGGCTCATGGCGGGACGCAGTCCGAGTCCCGTGCAGTCGATGATGACGCCCGTGTAGCCGCCGACGGCGCTTCCGGTGGGAACGATGTCGGCAGGAGACGCAGCAGGCGCTGCGGGGACGATGGGCGTTGCGGGGGTCAGCGGTGCTGCGGGCATCACTGTCGTTGGCGCAGCAGGTGTGACGGGGGCTGCTGTCACTGTCTCAGGATGGGTGGGGCGCGTCGGTGCTGCCGGAGGAGACTGAACAGGCTGAACAGAGGGGCTCGTCACTGCGGCGGACGGCGTTTCTGCGGGGATGGCGTCCCAGACGGGCGAGCGGCGGATGGGGGCGGCGGCTGCCGCTGCAATGGGGGACTGATGAACGGATGCTGCGGATGCCTGACCCTGCGGGCGCTCATAGGTGCCGTACCCCGTCGTGTCGTAGGGTACGGGGGTGTAGGGGGCGTAGACGCTCGCGGGCGATGACCAGGGCGTGCGCTCGACCCGTGTAAAGACTGTGGATGCAAGCGAGCCGCTGCCGTAGACAGGAATCTCCATCGTCACGGTGTACGAGCCGTCGCGCTGTGCCTCCTCGGCGAGAATCTGCGCGCCCTTGACGAGGGCGTTGACATGGGTGCGGACGGTACTGTTCATGAGCATCATGTTCTCGACGGTGTTCATGGCATCGACGTTCACACCGCTGATCTGCTCGGCGAGCTGGCGATAGGCGTCGGAGATTGCTGCGCGGCGGGCCAGTGCCTCGGCCTGCGTGCCGCTCGTCCCTGCGGGGGCGACACCGAGCCCTTCGACGCGGATCGTGCCGCCGTCCCACTGTGCCGCCTCACCCGTGCCGGTCGTGCAGACGGCAAGCGCAAGCATAAGGACGGCAAGGGCGAAGGATTTTACAATGTGCATGGAATATTCCTCCTTTATAGCTGTCTATATCGAATATCTCAAATAAAAGATAGAGAGGGGTGAGAATATGATTAGTATTTGATGAGATGACAATGAAACAAAAAGCTCTTTGTTATTGCAAATAGAAATCAATTATATTATAATATGCGAGAGTGGCGGGATGTCCCCGCAGAACCCCTTTTTTGATGGGAGGAATTCTAATGAAGAAAAAGTTTTTGGCAGCAATGCTCGGCGCAGCGATGGGACTCTCCATGTATGCTGCACCCGCAGACGCGCATGGGGTTTTCTTTGCGAATCGCATTGATATGCACACGCTGGTGCTCGGCGAGGGGCCGCTCGACAATGCCTACAATCCCGCCTGTGTGCAGCACATTGATGCCTATGATGTGAATTTCCAGCCGACGACGGTGGAGCGCATGGACGGCGAGAAGAATGTCAGCATCGTGCCGGGCGATGACCTCGGCGTGACGGCGACGTTCTTTGACTACGGCTATTTCGCAAAGACGACGGACGGCAAGGTGATCCCGACGCGCGATTTTATGAGCGTCCCGAATCTCAAGGCGGTTACCTATGCGGTCAAGTACAACATCCACTACTGGAATGAGAATGTGACACCGGGGGCGATCTACAACGTGCCGATCCAGATCGTGCCGGCGGTGAATCCGTTGACGCTGCGGCGCGGTGATACGCTCCGCCTGCGCATCTACAAGGACGGCGAGCCCTATGCGAATGCGCCCGTGATCGCGGATGTGCTCGGCGATCTGACCAATGAGATGAAAGCCGATGCGAACGGTTATATCTCTGTGCGCGTCGCGAACAACGGGCTGAATGTCATCGGTGTAGAGGTCGGTTTCCCGACGGATGACCCGATCGTGACGAAGAAGGTGTTCAGCTCGCTTTCGTTCATTCTGCCGGCAGAGTAATACGGGATCGGAACAGCGGAAAGGGGTGCTGCACGAAGCTGATCACTTCGTGCAGCACCCTTTTTGTATGCAGAAAGGTTTCGGCAGAGGGCGGGAGGATCGCTGCTCTGTCCTGCATGGGCGGCGATTGCGATCGGTGTGCGGCTCGATGCGGAGATTGATGCGTTCGGACAAATCAGATGCGTTCTTGCAAATTGAGATTTGTTATACTATAATGAGAATACAAGGGGCTCCGTCTCCGCAGATTCATTGATTTCCCGATGGGAGGATACGTAATGAAGAAAAAAATGTTGGCGGCAATGCTCGGCGCGGCACTGGGACTCTCCATGTACGCAGTACCTGCGGATGCGCACGGCATCTACTATGCGAACCGCCTCGATCAGAAGGCGCTGGTACTCGGCGAGGGTCCTCTCGACAACATCTACGACCCCGACTGCGTGCAGCGCATTGATGCCTATGATGTGAAGTTCAACCCGACGACGGTGAAGCGCATCGACACGGACAAGAACATGATCCTCGTGCCGGGCGATGATCTCGGCGTGACGGCGACGTTCTTTGACTACGGCTATTTCGCAAAGACGACGGACGGCAAGGTGATCCCGACGCGGGACTACTCCGACATTGAGAATCTGATGGCGGTCACCTATGCCTACAAGTACAACGTCCACTATTGGAGCATGGATGTGAAGCCGGCGGGGCTGTACAACGTCCCCATCCAGATCGTTCCGGTGGTGAACCCGTTGATGTTGCGGCGCGGTGATACGCTCCTCCTGCGCATCTACAAGGATGGCGCACCGTATGCGAATGCGCCCGTGATTGCGGATGTGCTGGGCAACCTCTCCTCCGTGATTCGGGCGGACGAGAACGGCTACGTCTCCGTGCGTGTGTCGAACGACGGTCTGAACGTGATCGGTGTGGAGGTCGCGCTGCCGACGGCCGATGTGAACGTGACGAAGAAGGTGTTCAGCTCCCTCTCGTTCATCCTCCCGGCGGAGTAAGCCGTATCTTTGCAAACGAGAAAAGCGCAGCTGCGTGCGGCTGCGCTTTTTGTGTGCGCGTGAAACTGTTTCCCTTGTATCGATCGAAAAAAAACGATAAAATAGAAAAAGACAATCTGCGTGCAAGGGAGGGACATCTACGATGAAGCGGCAGAACTACAACCCAATGAACGACTATCTGTTCAAATTTGTCTTTGGCAGGGAGGAGCGCAAGCGCATTACACTCAGTTTCCTCAATGCCGTGCTCGGACGCGAGGGCGAGGATGAACTCACGGACATCGCGTTCGCTGATCGGGAATTTGATCCGAGGTTTAGCGAGGAAAAGCTCTCGCGGCTCGATATTTACGGTGTTGTGAGCGACGGCAGCAAGATCAACATCGAGGTTCAGCTGGTGAACTATCAGAATATGGAAAAGCGGACGCTGTACTACTGGGCGCAGATGTATCAGAGCCTGCGTAAGGGGGAGGACTATGAAAATCTGACCCGTTCGATCACGATCAATCTGCTGAATTTCCGTCTGCTGCCGCAGGAGAACGCCCATAATATGTACGGACTGTACGACATCGCAAGTGGGCATCGGCTGACGGAGGACTTGGAAATCCACTTTCTTGAGATCCCGAAATTTCATGTGAAATCGGTCAAGGAAATGAAACGGATTGAGAAATGGCTCGCGTATTTTTCAAACAAACTGAATGAACGGGAAACGGAGGAACTGGCCATGAGCGAGGCGGCAATCAGTGAGGCGATTCGGGCAGAGCAGGTCTTTATGCAGAGCGATGTGGAGCGTTGGCAGTACGAGCAGCGCGAGAAGGCACTGCGGGACTACATCAGCGGGATGAGAGCCGCGCGTCGGATTGGGCTTGCCGAGGGGCGTGCCGAGGGGCGTGATTTGGGGCTTGCCGAGGGACGTGCGGAAGGACGTGCGGAAGGACGTGCGGAAGGACGTGCGGAAGGAACGCAGCAAGCGATGCTGCAAAACCTACGGCATCTGATGGAGGAGCTTTCCCTCCCTCCCGAACGGGCGATGGATGTACTTCACATCGCACCTGCGAAACGAGCAAACTATTTACAGTTGCTCAAACAGTAGGATATGCGCAGAAGGAACAGCGCAGCTGCGTGCGGCTGCGCTGTTTGTGTGCGCGATTTCTTGCCGTCATAGGCTTTTTTCATAAATTAAAACAATAGAATAATTGGGACAAAAGTCTAGACGGGGGGGTGACACGTGCTATAATTTCAATACATATTAAACTGTGGATAAGTCTGTCCGCAGATATTTAATATGTGCCACAATAACGCGCCGCAGATTGTGCGGCGAAGCGGAGCGAGGTGCGCGTTGTCTGTGTGTGTGGATGCAGCACGGCGGGGCGTGCTTCCGAAAGGATGGTAGAGGCATGAAGAAAACGAAGGCAAGGATGCTCGCGGCGGCAATGCTCGCGGGGGGCGCACTGCTGAACTATGGGACGGCATCGGCGGCTGCGGACAGCGACCGCGACAGTGCGGCACGCGCCATCGAGCGTTCGGAGATGGCTGTGCGCAGTGCGGCGGAGAAGAACGCAACGGCGATGGACACGCGGAACATGAACGTGCGTGTGAGTGCTGTCATCGTTCAGGGGGCGGGAGAGTCCGGCGAGGCGACCATTCGTGCGCTGCTGCCCGAGCTCTCGCGCGACACCGTGAACATCCGCACCCTCTCGCAGCAGATCCAGAGCGTCAACGACACGGGCGGACTTCTCCTCAACACCGAGTTCACCCCTGCGGGCGCAGGAGCATACCGCGTTACGGTCCATGTGCAGGAGAAAAAGAGCGACCATGTCCGCCTCTCGGTCAGCAACACGGGAACGGACTACACGGGCGACTGGCGCACCTCGCTCACCTACCTCAACACGAATATCTCGGGATGCGCGGACAGCCTCGGTGTGGCATTCGTCACCTCTCCGGGGCATTTCGGCGATGTGAAGGTCGGCGCACTCTCCTATCGGAAGCTCATGCCGGAGTGGAAAGGCGCGATCTCCGCGAGCGTCAGCTACGGGCGCACCAACATCGATAACTATGACACGGGCGCACGCAATCTGTTCGATGTGAACATCGGCGGCAGAAGCACGAACGTCGATTTCCACTATCAGCGGTTCCTCTCCTACACCGCGCGGAACAAGGACATCCTCGATTTCGGTATTGGCTACCGCCGCACGGAGAGCGATTTCGGGTATAAGTTTATCGGCAAAACCTACAACAACAATACGGACTACGATGTCATACTCGCCTCCCTTACCTACCTGCACA
>CALJPB010000118.1 GCA_937981305.1 uncultured Selenomonas sp. | reverse complement strand
CGCAGGTCGCACAGTACGCAACGCCACGCCCCTGAAAATTCTTCTCGCCAAAAAAGCCCACCTTGCGTGGATTCGCGCCTGTAGCGAGGATGACGCTCAGTGCCTCGACCGTCCCCGCCGTCGTCTCAAGTTCCTTAATATCCTGATCCAGCTTCAGCCCGATGACCTCAGCTGCGATGAATTCCGCACCAAATCCGCGTGCCTGCTGCTCCATCTGCGCCGCAAGCTCGGAACCGCTGACCTTGCCCGTCCCCGGATAGTTCACAACATCGGCAGTAATCGTAATCTGTCCGCCGACCTTTTCCTTCTCAATGACAAGTACCTTGCACTTTGCACGCGCCAGATAGATGGCGGCAGAGAGTCCCGCAGGACCTCCGCCGACAATGACGGCATCATACATTTTGTCCACCAATGCACCTCTTTTTTGATTGATATGGAATTACAGAATCAATTCATTTTTCATAGGAAAGAGCACTTCGCAAGTAACCTTACGAAGTGCTCCGAACACGTTCTTAGAGTTTGCCGACGAGATCGAAGCTCGGCTTCAGCGTCTTTTCGCCCGGCTTCCAACGTGCGGGGCAAACCTCATCGCCGTGCGCGGCGACGAACTGGAGCGCCTGCACCTTGCGGAGAAGCTCCTCTGCATTGCGGCCGACATTGCCCGCACTCACCTCATAGGAAACGATCTTGCCCTCGGGGTTCACGACGAATGTGCCACGCTCCGAACGGCCGTCCTCTTCGATGTAGACGTCAAAGTCGCGTGCGAGCTTTGCCGTCGGGTCTGCGAGCATCGGATAGGTCAGCTTGCCAACGAGTTCGGAACTCTCATGCCATGCCTTGTGCACGAAGTGCGAATCGCAGGAAACAGAGAAGATCTCGCAACCGAGCTTCTCGAACTCAGCGTACTGCTCCTGAAGATCAGCGAGCTCCGTCGGGCAGACAAAAGTGAAGTCCGCCGGGTAGAAGAAGAACACGCTCCACTTGCCCTTGAGATCCGCCTTCGTATACTGTGCGAACTCGCCCTGCGCTGCGCCTGCCTTCTTCTGGAAAGCGTCTACCTTGAAATCAGAAATTTCCTTATTGATGAGTGACATGAAATATCCTCCTTTGATTGTAACCAATCGCTTCCGTTTCGAGCGATTGTGTATGTCCTTTTGATGGACTTATCATAGCACAGCAGATTTTTCTTGTCAACAGAAATTTATACTTTTTAATAATTATTTTTGTTTAATTTTATGCCTTGGTAAAAGGTCCCACTCCTCCCTTACTCTCCGAAAAGAAAAAAGGCGGCTGCTGCACGAAGCCTGAAAAGTCTTCATACAACAGCCGCCTCACTCAGAGCCTCATCTTAAAATCGTCATAGCCGAACTCACGAACGATCTCCCAATCACCATTCGGCGCAACAGCAATGATGTTCGGCAGAGGCATTCCGTTGAACGTATTGTTCTTCACCATTGTATAGATCGCCATGTCGCCGAAGACAACACGGTCGCCGACGTTCAGCGGCACATCAAACGAGTATGTGCCAATGGTGTCACCCGCAAGACAGGTTGGTCCCGCAAGCGTATAAGTATGCACCTTCTCCCCGGCCTCACCCGCGCCTATGACCGGCGGACGATAGGGCATCTCGATGACATCGGGCATGTGACAGGCTGCCGATGTGTTCAGAATGACATTTCCGCCCGCCTGCACGTCGAGAACTTCGGCAACGAGAAAGCCCGCATTGAGTGCGACCGCCTCCCCCGGCTCAAGATAGACCGAGACATCATAGGTGTCCTGCACATGGCGGATCAGCCGCTTGAGCAGGGGAATATCATAGCCCTCACGTGTGATGTGGTGTCCGCCGCCGAAATTCAGCCACTTCATCCCATGGAGATATTTTCCAAACTTCTCCTCGACGGCTTCAAGCGTGGTGGCAAGCGCATCCGCCCCCTGCTCACAGAGCGTATGGAAGTGAAGGCCGTCGATTCCATCAAGCAGGTCCGCGCGGAAGTCCGCAATCTTCACGCCAAGGCGCGAGTTCGGTGCACAGGGGTCATAGATCGCGTGCTCCTGCGTCGAGCGTTCGGGATTGATGCGGATGCCGCAGGATGCACCCGCTGCGCGTGCCGCCGCACCGAAGCGCTCCCACTGAGCAAACGAATTGAATACAATGTGATCGCAGATCGCCGCAAGGCGCGGGATCTCGTTCTCCTCGTAGGCGGGCTTAAAGACATGGTTCTCCTTGCCCATCTCCTCCTGCGACAGCCGTGCCTCATAGATGCCGCTCGCCGTTGTGCCTGAGAGATAACGCCCGATCAGCGGATAGTAGTGATACATGGAAAAGCATTTCTGGGCGAGCAGCACCTTTGCCCCTGTATCCTCCGCCAATTCCGCAAGAATGCGCAGATTCTTCTCAAGCAGCTCCTCGTAGACGAGGTACGAAGGTGTGGGAACGACATCCCACTCCGTGCGCCACGCCATCAGTCCACCAGCACGGGGCTGTGGCTCTCCTGCCACGGCAGTCCCCAGATATTGAGCGCGTCCATAAACGGATCGGGATCGAACTCCTCGACATTGAACACGCCCGGTTTGCGCCACTTGCCCGTCATCACCATCATCGCACCGATCATCGCGGGCACGCCCGTCGTATAGGCGACCGCCTGCGAGCCGACCTCGGCATAGCATTTCTCATGGTCACAGACGTTATAGAGATAGTAATTCTTGTCCTTGCCGTCTTTCTTCCCACGGAAGATGCAGCCGATGTTCGTCTTGCCCTTCGTGCGCGGACCGAGGCTTGCGGGGTCTGGCAACACTGCCTTGAGGAATTGGAGGGGAATGATCTTGTGCCCCTCGAAGTCAATCGGCTCGATCGAGGTCATGCCGACGTTCTCAAGGCAGCGCAGATGCGTGAGATAGCTCTCGCCGAACGTCATAAAGAAGCGGATGCGCCTCACGCCCTTGATATTCTTTGCAAGCGACTCAAGCTCCTCGTGGTGCAGGAGATACATATCCTTCTGCCCGACCTCGGCAAAGTCATAGACGCGCTTGATCTCCATCGGCTCGGTCTCGACCCATGCACCGTTTTCCCAATAGCTCCCCTTCGCTGAGACCTCACGAATGTTGATCTCGGGGTTGAAATTCGTCGCAAACGGATAGCCGTGGTCGCCGCCGTTGCAGTCGAGGATGTCGATGTAGTTGATCTCGTCAAACTCGTGTTTCATCGCATACGCACTGAACACGCCCGTCACGCCGGGATCAAAGCCCGAGCCGAGCAGCGCCGTCAGCCCGGCTTCGCGGAAACGGTCGGCATACGCCCACTGCCAGCTGTACTCGAACTTCGCCGTGTCCTCCGGCTCGTAGTTCGCCGTATCCACATAGTGTACGCCCGCCGCAAGGCACGCGTCCATGATGTGCAGATCCTGATATGGGAGCGCAAGATTCAGCACCACATCGGGCTGAAAATCGCGGATGAGTGCGGTCAGTGCCGGAACATCATCCGCATCCACCGCCGCCGTCCGAATCTTTGTCTTGCCGCCGTCCAGCTTTTCCTTTAGTGCGTCACATTTCGACTTGGTACGCGAGGCAATGAGAATCTCCTCAAAGACCTCCGAATTCTGGCAGCATTTATGCACGGCGACACTTGCAACGCCGCCCGCGCCAATAATCATCGCTTTTCCCATGGAAACGCCTCCTTTATCTATGCCCCTATCATACAACAGGAAAGG
>CALJPB010000117.1 GCA_937981305.1 uncultured Selenomonas sp. | reverse complement strand
TTCGGCGCAGTTTGAAATTTGAAAGATAGAGGTACAGAATGAAAACGAATGTGGAAATCGGGATGGTGAATCCCTCGACGGATGAGCTGCTGACGAAGGTGGACAGCCGCTATGGCGTGGTGGTGCTCGCGGCGAAGCGTGCGCGCCAGCTGCTCGAAGGCGATCCCGTGAAGTCCGAGCGTGCGCGTTCGACAAAAAATGTCACGAATGCGTTTGAGGAGATCGCGGAGGGCAAGATCAGCTATGACCTCTGCACAGAGAGCGTCTGACGTGGGCGCACTTGCGGGGCGGCGCATCGTCCTTGGTGTGACAGGCGGTATCGCCGCATACAAGGCGGTGGAGGTCGCAAGCCGTCTCAAAAAGGCGGGCGCAGATGTGCGCGTCGTCATGACGCGAGCAGCGACTTCCTTTGTCACGCCGCTTACGTTTCGTGAGATCACAGGACAGCCCGTCGCGGAGACAATGTGGGGGGAGCCGCAGCATCACGTCGCGCACATTGCACTCGCGGAGTTCGCCGAGCTCGTTCTGGTCGCGCCTGCAACAGCGAACTTCATCGCAAAGGCGGCGGCGGGGATGGCGGATGATATGCTGACGACGTTTGTCCTCGCGACGCGTGCGCCGCTCATCATTGCGCCCGCGATGAATACGGGGATGTGGGAGAATCCTGTCACGCAGGAAAATGTACGTCGCTTGGCAGAGCGCGGCGCGACGATCATCCCGCCCGCCGTGGGACAGCTCGCGTGTGGCACAACGGGCGCGGGACGGCTACCCGAGCCCGTGGAGATCGTGCGTGTCGTCGAGAACCATTTCGCGCATGGGCAGAGCCTTGCGGGGCGGCGCATCCTCGTGACGGCGGCGGGGACGGAGGAGGCACTCGACCCCGTGCGTTTCCTTGGCAACCGCTCGACGGGGCGTATGGGCTTCGCCGTCGCTGCCGAGGCGGCGCGGCGCGGCGCGGAGGTGATTCTCGTCGCAGGACCGACACCGCTCGCAACACCGATGGGCGTGCGGCGTGTGGATGTGCGGAGTGCGCGTGATATGCACGCGGCGGTACGCGCGGAGTATGACGGCGTGGATGCGGTCATCAAGGCGGCGGCGGTGGCGGACTATCGTCCCGTTGAAATCGCAGAGCACAAAATCAAGAAATCGGACGGCGAACTCACGCTCAAACTCACGCGTAACCCCGACATCCTCTATGAGCTCGGACAACAAAAGAAACATCAGATTCTCGTCGGCTTTGCGGCGGAGACACAGAACGTCGCGGAATATGCGCGCGGGAAACTCGCAAAGAAGAACCTCGACTTTATCGTCGCGAACAATGTCGCGGAGCAGGATGCGGGGTTCGGCGTGCCGACGAATCATGTGCAGATTTTCTATGCGGACGGACGCGCGGAGGATCATCCGCTCATGGCAAAGGCGGCGCTTGCGGGTGTGATTCTCGACAGGTTGGAGGAAGCACTGCGAAAATAGTCCTTGACAACGCGGCGCTCATTCGTTACAATGCGAAACATAGAAGTGAATATACCTCATCCAGAGCAGTGGAGGGAATGGCCCGATGAAGCTGCGGCAACCATGACGTATGCGTCAACGGTGCCAATTCCTATAGGCGAGCGCCTATGAGATGAGAGCGGCAGTTCCAGCCTCCCTTGTCTTAGGGGAGGCTTTCTTAGTGAGGTTATCCTTATCCATCTATTTTTACGAACTAAGGGAGGTTCTAAATGAAGAAGATGCTCTTTACATCCGAGTCTGTCACCGAGGGTCATCCCGACAAACTCGCCGATCAGATCTCGGACAGCATTCTCGACGCCATCCTCGCGCAGGATCCGCAGGGGCGTGTTGCGTGTGAGACCCTCGTTACGACGGGACAGGCGCACGTCGTCGGTGAGATCTCGACCACCTGCTACGTCGATATTCCGAAGATCATCCGCCAGACGGTGCGTGATGTCGGTTATACGAACGCCAGCTACGGCTTCGATGCCGACACCTGCGGCATTCTCGTCTCGCTTGACGAGCAGTCGCCCGACATCGCGCAGGGGGTCAATCAGGCGATTGAGTCGCGCGAAGGCAAGATGGACGCTGCAGAGGCGATTGGTGCGGGCGATCAGGGCATGATGTTCGGCTATGCGACGAACGAAACGCCCGAGTATATGCCGCTCACGACCGTGCTCGCGCATAAGCTTGCACGCCGTCTCACAGACGTACGCAAGAGCGGTGAGCTGAAGTATCTGCGCCCCGACGGCAAGACGCAGGTTACAGTGGCGTATGAGGACGGCAGGCCCGTCTACGTCGATACCATCGTTATTTCCACGCAGCACGATGAGGCGGTTGATCTTGAGACCATCCGCAAGGATATGATCGAAAAGGTCATCAAGGAGATCGTTCCGGCGGAGCTGCTGCGTGCGGAGACGAAGTATTTTGTCAACCCGACGGGCAAGTTCGTCATTGGCGGCCCGCACGGCGACTCGGGGCTCACGGGGCGCAAGATCATTGTCGATACCTACGGCGGATGGGCGCGTCACGGCGGCGGTGCGTTCTCGGGCAAGGATCCCACGAAGGTTGACCGCAGCGCGGCGTATGCGGCGCGCTATGTCGCGAAGAACATCGTTGCGGCGGGGCTTGCGGATCGTGTGGAGATTCAGCTTGCGTATGCCATCGGTGTTGCACATCCCGTCTCCATCATGGTCGACACGTTCGGTACGGGCAAGATCGACGAGGAGAAGATCGTCGCGCTCGTGCAGAAGACGTTTGATCTGCGTCCTGCGGGCATCATCAAGATGCTGGATCTCCGCCGTCCCATCTATCGCCAGACGGCGGCATACGGGCATTTCGGCCGCACGGATGTCGATCTGCCATGGGAAAAGACGGATAAGGCGGAGCTGCTGAAGAAAGAAGCAGGGCTCTAAACAACATCAGAACACACAAAAGGGCCTGTTGCATGAACGCCCCTATCGGCTCGCTGCGCTCGCCACTTCCCCGCTCTGACGGGGGAAGCTAAGATGCCATAATTCCA
>CALJPB010000116.1 GCA_937981305.1 uncultured Selenomonas sp. | reverse complement strand
CGAGCATCGCTCAGATCGTAGCGCAGATCGCCCGTGAAGTGCGGGAATAGTTCACGCGCATAGCCGACGCGCCAGTCAAAGCGCACATCCTCGGGCGCGGCATCGGTCTCCGCATAGAGTTCATCGCGGGCACTCAGCATCTGCCCTGCATGCAGGCGCACGTGCAGGTCGCGCCGATCCCCGCCGCGATTCTCCGAGGTGCGCCCGATATCGAGCCAGCCCGTCAGGCGAAGGCGGTAGCGTGTCGTATCCGTGCGGCTCATGATTGCCATGCGCTCCCCCGGCGTGATCGTCACCTGCGAGGCGAGATGCAGTCGGCGAAAGCCCGCTGCACCGTCCAGACCGTCCGCAAGCTGCTGCTCAAACGCGGCGCAATGGCGCGCGACAAAGGCGACGGGCACGCCGACGAGGCGGTTCGCCGCTGCCTCCATCGCCCCGCGCTGGGAGAGCAGTGCGACATTCGGAATCGTATCCGAGCGCATGGAGAGATCAACCGTCCGCACGACGGGCAGACGCGGATAGACCGTCAGATGCACCTCTGCCGTTCGATCCACCGCGATGTCATAGTCCGCACGGAACTCCGGCAGATGCGCGTCCATATAGGCGGTCAGGCTGCGTTTCAGCGCGCCCGCCGCCCAATCCGTCGCCGCAATGGGCAGCCCCACGAGCGCATCCGAAAAGACCGCGCCCACACCCGCGAGATCCGCGCGCACGATCTCCTCCACCGCAGGAGGCATACCCTCGACCGCCATATCCACATGAACAGCCTCGATCGCATCCGCCCACGGCGCAAGGCGGATCGTGACCTCCGTCCGCTGCGCAGGCTGCACCTCGACCCCGGTCACCGTGTAGCCGACGAGCAGGCGGTCAAAGACCGCGCCGATGATCTCCGCCTCCTCCGAGGCTGAGACCGCCGTCACCGCACGTCCTTCCATACGCTCCGCCGCGATTGCCGCAACCGTGCGCTCCATACGCGCACGTACCACGGGAGGAATCCGTTGATCGCCCACGACAATAGCCGCAGTCTCCTCCACACGGGAGGACGCTGCGGCATAGACAGGGACGTACAGCCCCAAAACTGCAAGAAAGAGAAGCGCGAACGCACGGGCGCACATAGAGCGATGCGCCATATACATCAGAACGTGCCGCCAACGCGGAAATGCACGCGGCCGCCCTGCGAGCCGCGCCCGTAGTCAAGGCGCAGCGGACCGATCGGCGTGTTCAGCCCAAGGCCGACGCCGATGCTCCCGTGCATCTTTTCCGGCATAAAGCCATCCGTCCACGCACCGCCGTAGTCCGTAAAGAACGCCCCCGTCACCTTCGACACGATGGGGAAACGGTACTCTGCGGAGAGGAGTGCCATACGCGTCCCACGGAACTGATCCTCACGGTAGCCGCGAATCGTATCCTGTCCACCCATACGGAACTGACTGAACTCCGAGATCGACCCGTGGCTTGTGCCGTACTGACCGCGCAGGACGAATACCTGCGCACGGCCTGCCTTCAGATAGTGTGCATCGCTCACGATGTACTTCTGATAGTTAAAGTCTCCGCCAAATCCTGCGAACTCCGCCGAGAGCGAGGCGCGTGCGCCCATCATCGGCTCATAGACATTATCGCGCGTATCCGTCACATGCTCGAACGTAATGCTGCGGGTCGTGCCAAAATTGCTGCTGAGCCATGCTGTATTGCCGCTGCGGTTGCCCGCATTTCCGTACTCTGTGTGGCGGACGTATTTGTCTTTTCGGTTGCGCAGCGTAACAAAATTCGTCGAATACTCGCTCATAGGACGGCTGAGGGTAAACTCTCCGCCGGAGTACTTGCGCATAAAGGATTCCTTGTGATTGCCGTTTTCATCATAGTCGTCATACTCATAGGTGCGGTTGTAGACGCGGAGCGTCCCTGCCGTCTCCTTCTGGTCCAGCCACGGACGGCGGTACATGAACGTATAGCCGCGTGCATCCGAGTCGTCGCCGCTCATCTCATAGCTGAGGCTGATGGTATCGCCCATTCCGCGGAAATTCGTGTCGCTGACGCTCACCATGCCGACCATGCCGTCGGAGCTGGAGTAGCCCGCACCGATGCCGAACGCACCCGTGCGCTTCTCCTTGACATCGAGCTCCATGACGACTGCATTCGGCTCCACGCCGGGATTCATCTTCACGTTGACATCCTCGAAGAAGCCGAGGTTATAGACGCGCTGCATACTGCGGCGCGCCATGTTCGCATTGAACGGCTCGCCGACCTTCTGCCGCATCTCACGCAGGATAACGTGTTCCTTCGTCTTTTGGTTGCCCTTGACCTTGTATCCCTCGAGAACGCCCTCGCTGATCTTGATCGTGAGCGTACCGTCCTGAGCAATGTTCAGATCCGTGATCTTCGCGAGGATATACCCATCCGCACGATATTTCTCCTGGATCGCCTGCACATTCTCCTGCAGGGTACGGGCGTTGAGGAGCGCCCCCTTCTCAACCGTGACGAGTGACATCAGGCTCTCTGTGGACTCGACTGTATTTCCCTCGATCTTCACATCCTTGAGCTGCGGATTCTCGAGCACGTTGTACGTCAGCACAACCCCCTCCGGCACAGCCTCAAAGGACGGATAGAGATCGTAGAAATACCCCGTCGCGTAGATCGCATCGCGATCCTTCACCAAGCTCTCCTCGGTCACAGGATCGCCGACGTGCATCCGAAGTGCGGCACGCGCCGCCCCTTCCGTCGCCTCCGTTGCGCCGCTGAGTTTGATCTCAACCACCGTCTTGCCCGCATATGCGGCGAGATAGCGCGAAACCGCATCCTCTGCGGGACGCTGTGCCGCCCATGCGGCGGCACGGTCATCCGAGGAGGTCGTCGCGGGTGCGGCGGTCAGTGCCGGCCCCTGCGCAGCAATCGAGGACAGGGCAGCCTCGGCGGCAGATTCGTTCTGCACAGCCTTCTGCTCGGCGGCAAATCCGTGCGGCAGCGCAACGGCGGACACGCCTGCGCCGAGAAGGATGGCGCTGATGAGTTTCTGATATTTCTTGCTGTTCAAATGCGAAACCTCCTACAATAATCAGTGATTCCCTGCATACCGCCACAGTGGACGGGCATCGGATTACTCTCGTAAAATTTTGCCTCCGACCTGCATCAGACGCTGCATATCCGCATCCGGCACACGTGCCGGCGTATGCTGCACCGCTTCCGCAGAGTGCTGCACAGAAGCATCGGCTGCGCGAGGCTGCTCCTGCACGCGTTCCATCGGCTGCTGCACAGGGTGCTCGACAGGAGGCTGAGGCTCATCCACGGCAGGTGGAACCTCCTGCCGTCCCGGCGTTTCTGTTACAGAGACAGGCGCTTCCACGCGCTGTTCTGCGCTCTGCACCCGAGAGGTGGCGGACAGCTCCTCCGCCGGCGGCTGCCAAAGTATGTATACAAGAGCTGCGACCGCAGCGAGCGGCAGCAGCCGCAGTCCCCATCGACGCAGACGTACGCGCCGATCCGCCGCCATACGCGCAAGCTCCGCACGCGCGAGCATGACCTTCAGGTCGCCCGCGAGATCATCCTCGCCCGCGATGGCATTCTCCGCCCCCGTGAGCCAATCCCGCGCCGCACGAATGGATTTCGCGCGTTCTCTGCGCTCCATATCCATCGCCGCGCCCCCTTTCCCAAGGAAGCACTGACAAATTCAGCACTGCCATTATACTACAGTCCATAGGACAGATTCAAGAAACAAAAATTTTAATTATCACACGACCAATGCTGCATGAAGCGCGAGAGCATTCCGCGAATGCGGCGAATGCCATTCTTTTGCAGACGGTAGATCTGCGCAGGGGTCACGCCGAGCGTGTCCGCCATCGTCCGCGCAGGCGCACCGGCAATGGTCACGCCCTCGAGCACAAGCCTCTCCCGTGCCGGCAGACGCTCCATCGCCGCGCCCAGCACACCGACAAGCGCATGGTGTTCCGCAACCTCCGCCACGGAGGGACACACATCGACCAGCAGTTCCTTTGCCGTCTCCGCCGCCCCCGTCTGCGCCTCAAGGCAGGGCAGATCGGCCTGCCCCTCGCGGCGAAGGAAGTTCCGAATCCGCCCGCGTACACGATGCACGGCATAGAGGCTGAACGCCACGCCGCGTGTCGGCTCATAGTGCTCCACCGCCTCAATGAGACCGATCGTCCCCTCCTGCACCGCATCCATCACAGTGGGCAGCGTGCGGTATGGCATGACCTCGCGAAAGACGAGCGGCTGATAGGACTCAATGAGCCGCCGCCGCGCCGCCTCATCGCCGTGCTCCTTGTAGGCGCACCACAGCTGCCGCTCCTCCTCCGGCGTGAGTTTTTGCACATCGGAGAGTTTTTTTACATAATCCGAAAACATGGGCACACCTCCTTCTTTGTGCTGCACCAACCTTCAGTGCTTCCCTAGGGAATCGCTGATAAAATGAAGTCCGTCAGATTGGCGTAGATTTTT
>CALJPB010000115.1 GCA_937981305.1 uncultured Selenomonas sp. | reverse complement strand
GGCGGTTCGCGCTTCGTCCCCATCATCTCGACGATTGTCTTCCTCTTTGTCGGCATCGCGATGTACTTCCTCTGGCCGCTCGCCCAGCAGGGCATCTTCGCCCTCGGCAGTCTCGTCACGGGTACGGGCTACATTGGCACGCTGATCTTCGGCATCGTCAAGCGTGCACTCATCCCGTTCGGTCTGCACCACGTCTTCTACCTGCCGTTCTGGCAGACGGGCGTCGGCGGCTCGATGATGATCGACGGTCAGCTCATCCAGGGCGGTCAGAACATCTTCTTTGCACAGCTCGCCTCGCCGAATGTCGCACATTTTAGTGCAGACGCGACGCGCTACTTCTCGGGTGAGTTCATCTTCATGATCTTCGGTCTGCCGGGCGCGGCACTCGCCATGTACCACTGCGCACGTCCCGAGAAGAAGAAGGTCGCGGGGGGACTTCTCCTCTCGGCGGCGCTCACCTGTATGCTCACGGGTATCACGGAGCCGATCGAGTTCTCGTTCCTCTTCGTGGCTCCCGCGCTCTTCGCGGTGCAGGTCGCACTCGCGGGTGCGGCGTACATGATTGCACATATGCTGAACATCGCCGTGGGTCTTACGTTCTCCGGCGGTCTCCTCGACTTCTTCATCTTCGGTATTTTGCAGGGCGAGGCAAAGACGAGCTGGATGTACGTCATCCCGGTCGGCGTGATCTACTTCTTCCTCTACTACTTCATCTTCCGCTGGATGATTCAGCACTTCGGCTTCAAGACGCCGGGGCGTGAGGACGACGACGAGGAGACGAAGCTCTATACAAAGGCGGACTACAAGGCACGCGAGAGTGCAGGTGGATCCGACAGCGATGCAGGATTTGACGCAAAGAGTGCGGCGATTGCACGCGGCCTCGGCAGCAAGCGCAACATCACGTCCGTCGACTGCTGCGCAACACGTCTGCGCTGCTCGGTCGCAGATTCCTCTCTCGTAAATGAAAAGCTGCTCAAGGCGACGGGCGCGGTCGGCGTGATCGTGAAGGGCACAGGCGTACAGGTCATCTACGGTCCGCAGGTCGCCGTCATCAAGTCGAATCTCGAGACCTATCTTGAGACCGCACCCGAGGTTGAGCCGGAGGACAATGCACCTGCCGCAGCCCCCGTCGAGGAACGTCCCGCCGCTGCGGAAGTACCGGCAGCCACAGTCCCCACAGGTACGCGGCGCACACTCTGCAGCCCTGTCACAGGCACGGTACATCCGATCACGGAGGCCCCCGATGAGGCGTTTGCGAGCAAGATGATGGGCGACGGCTTCTTCATCTACCCAAGCAAAGGTGAGGTGCTTGCGCCCGCTGACGGCGAGGTGGTCTTTGTCTTTGACACGAAGCATGCCATCGGCATGAAGAGCGCGGACGGCATGGAGTATCTGCTCCACATCGGTGTGGATACGGTCGCGCTCGGCGGACAGGGCTTCGAGGTCTTTGTCGAATCGGGACAGCAGGTGAAGAAGGGCGACAAGCTCATGGAGTTCGACATCGACTACATTCGGAAGAATGCGAAATCCGATGCCTGCCTCGTGATCTTCACGGGTCTGCCCGAGGGTACAAGCATCGAGATGACCGCTACGGGCGAGGTCAAGGCACTCGATTCGGTCGCAACGGTATAACGTATAAATCGCAAATCCCACAGCAATTCCCATACAAAAAGAACGCCGCTCCCAAGCGTTGGGAGCGGCGTTCTTTTTGTATGAAGCGAACTGTTTTATGCCGATCAAATTTCCGTCCCGGCACGGATCTCCGTGATGACCTCGTTTGCATCGACGTAGAACACCATTTCTTGAATGCCGTGATACACGTCGTAGATATACATCTTGCGTCCATCCTCATCGACCTTCGTCATCGTCGCCTCGCCGAATTTCGCAACTACCGCAGAATACGGCATACGGACGGCAAGTCCGCTCGGTGTCTTAAGATATGCGTCCTTGCAGGAGAAGCCGTTGACGCGCAGATCACTCTCGGGTTGAACATCCCGCGCCCCCCCAACCGCTGTGATGGAGAAGGTCGGTGAGTAGATGTAGGTGACTGAGCGGATGCCGTCACCCCTAAACTCCTTCTTATCTGCCGGCTCGCCATAGACGCTCGCGACATAGCCGAGCGAGCAGCCGCGCCCGACGCCGCCGACATACATCTCATCGCGGGTCATCGTGTGGGCGAGTGCCGCCGTCTGACAGAGCAGAAAAATGGCAGCACATAGAAATAGGATTCGTTTCATCGGAACAACCTCCATGCAGAAGGAAGCACTGCTCCCCTATTCTTTTACAACATCCCCGTGCCAGTCCTTAATGCCGCCCATCTCGACGATGTTCGTATACCCCATATTGGCGAGTTTCTGGGCTGCCTGTTGGCTGCGTACACCGCTGCGGCAGTAGACAAAGATCTTCTGTGCCTTGTCGGGCAGTTCCTTGGGCGGTGTCGTATTGATCGACTCGTTCGGAATGTTGATCGCATTCGGAATATGCCCGTCCGCGAACTCCCCCGCCGTCCGCACATCGACGATCAGATACCCGGACTCTGCCGTCATCATCTTCGCCGCCTCATCGGAGCTGACACGCTGAAATGCCGTTCCCTGTGCCTTTGCATCGGACGCAGCAACGGACTTTGGAGCGTCTGGCTGCTGCGCAGCACTGCCGCATCCGCAGATCCCCAGTGACAACACGCTCAGACAAAGAGCCATAACGAATTTACTCATACAAAACCTCACAATCAAAAACAATTATTTTTCAATCTCGCCATGCCAATCCTGAAGACCGCCCATCTCGACGATGTTCTTGTACCCCATATGTGCAAGCCGATTGGCGACATTCATACTGCGAATTCCCCTGACGCAGTAAACGAAAATCATCTGGTTGCGATCAGGCAGCTGGCGCGGTGGATCTTCACCAATTTGATCCATGGGAATATTGATCGCATGAGGGATATGTCCCTCGGCGAACTCCTCGGGCGTTCGCACATCGAGGATCAGATAGTTCTCTGTCTTTGCCATCATCACCTGAGCCTCGTCGGCGGTAATGCGGCGATACTTCGCCTGCGCCCTGTGATCTTCCTCCATCTCGCCGCAGCCGACAGCGGAGAATGTCATCACAATCAGAAGCAAACCTGCCAAAATCTTTCCCATAGATTTCCCCCCAAAAGCCATGCCGCAGTGCAGCAATCTATCGAAAGAACACCATAATTATCCCGCCCACCGTCGGCAGTGCGACGATCCAAAAGCGCAGGACGGGCAGCGGTGCGAGATGGGTCAGCTTCGCCCCGACGTAGGAGCCGAGCGAGAGCGCAAAGAGCGTTTGGAGAAAGAGCCAAGGCTCAAGCTGTCCGTAGAGAATATAGCCGATGCCGCCGCTGATGG
>CALJPB010000114.1 GCA_937981305.1 uncultured Selenomonas sp. | reverse complement strand
CGCCGCAATCGGCGCGGAGCCGAGACCCGACTCGTTCGAGAAGACGCCGCGCGCAATGCCGTTCTGCATCGCCATCATGACGGTCGAGCCGGCGAATCCGCCCGCCGCCGCCGTGCCTGTGAAGGCGCTGTCGAGGATGAGCGCGATTGCCGCAGGGATCTCGCCGATGTGCATGAGGATGATGCCCGCACAGATGACGATGTAGAGCACCGCCATAAAGGGGATGATGCGCGCGGCGACCTCGGCGATGCTGCGCAGCCCGCCGATAGTGATCGCCGCGATGAGCACGGTGAGCGCGATGTCGGTCACAACGCGCGAGATGCCAAAGGAGATCTCGACGGAGTCCACGATGGCGTTGACCTGCGGGAATGTGCCGATGCCGAAGAAGGCGACGAGGACGGTCGCCACGGCAAAGAAGCCCGCGAGCGGGCGGTATTTCTCTCCCATACCGTTTCGGATGTAGTACATCGGTCCGCCTGCAATCTCGCCGTGCGCGTCGGTCGTACGGTACTTGACGGCGAGCAGACCCTCGGCGTATTTCGTCGCCATGCCGAAGAACGCCGCCATCCACATCCAGAAGATCGCCCCGGGGCCGCCGACCTTGACCGCTGTCGCAACGCCGACGATGTTGCCCGTGCCGATCGTTGCGGCGAGCGCGACGCACAGCGCCTTAAAGCTCGAGATGTCGCCCGCGCCCCTGTTTTTTGCGCGGAGGATCAGTCCGAGCGCACGCGGCAGATGCACCACCTGGATGAGCGAGAGGCGGATGGTGAGCAGGATGCCCGTCCCGACGAGCAGCGTGATGAGCGGAACGCCCCAGAGAAATGAGTCAATGGCGTTCAGTATGGGCAGAAATGAGTCCATGGCAGATACCCCCTCAATATTGTATTTTCATCTTCCCTAAAAATGAAAATATGCGGGTATTTTACCACGATAAAGCATAAAATGTCCATGTATACATATAAAATATCTCTATCCTATATGCTCCGCCAACAACAGTGCTTCATTTTACATATCATTCCAAAAGGAGTACAATAAACTCTCAACTTTGAAAGGATGTGGGTCTATGCCGGGAATCGGTGTGCTTGCAAATGTGGTCGCGGTTCTGATCGGCGGCGTACTGGGGCTCGGGGGCGGACGCTTCCAGGCGACGCTCATGCGTGCGTGTGTGCTCGTGGTCATCTTCCTCGGGCTCGGCGGCGCACTCAGCAACCTCGGCTATGTGGGCAGCATTCTCATCTTCACCGTCGGCACGAACCTCATGACCCTGCCCTACATCTGTGTCGCCAACTTCCTGCCCGCCCTCGTGATCGCCGTCGTGTGGGGCGTGATGTAGCTTTCCCACGCGCCCGAACTCCGCCATACGAAAGGGATTGCTGATAAAACGAAGTCCGTCCGCTTGGCATGGATTGTCGTTCGGTCAAGGCGACAAACCGAAGGGATCACAAGAGCGATGTGGAGGATCGAGGGGACAGTGCGGGCAAAAAGCTGCGTCAAGATGGCGCAGCTGAATGTATCAGTACTTTCGAACGCTGTGTATATTGAGGGAGATTTTTCCATGAACTATTTTATCGCGAGCTGCGGCTATACGACGCAGTTCCCGGAGCAAAGCCGACGGATACGCGAGTACATCGCCGACGCATACCCGAATATAGAGATCGTGCGCTGCTGTGTGCCGGGCTGGAAGACGAAGATCTACGAGGACAAGATGCCGCCGGGCGAACTCGTCGACGCGTGGAGGGCGATGCCGCAGAGCCGCGTGCTCACGGCGGAGGATGCGATCTGGTCGCTCTGTCCGAACTGCATGAACATCGCCGCCGAGTGGCGCGGTGCAGAGGCGCACGCACTGTGGGAGCTGATCGACGCGGATGCGGACTTCCCCCTGCCCAACCTCAACGGATGGCACGTCACCCTACAGGACTGCTGGCGGATGCGCGAATATACGGCAACACATGATGCCGTCCGCAGTCTCCTCACAAAGATGGGGATTACATGGGAGGAGATCCCAAACAATCGCGAAAAAGCGGACTTCTGCGGCAAAACCCTTTACCGCCCGCAGGTCGACCGCAATCCGCAGCTCGCACCGAAACACTACCGCGACAATGCCGTCGGCCTCTTCGAGCCGCACACGGAGGAGGAGCAGGATCGCCTCATGCGTGCGCACTGCGCTCAATATGGATCGGATGCGGTCATCTGTTACTGCCACTACTGCCTTGAGGGACTGCGGGTAGGGGTGAGCAGGTCATACCACATCGCCGACCTCATCTTCGGGAATGTCGATGCAATGAAAAAGGGCTGCTGCACGCGTTTTTCGTACAGCAGCCCCCATTGATCCGCGTCTTCGGACACTCACTCCGATCCGACAATCCCGATGTAGGTGATTTTCCCCTGCTCGGTGCGGAACACAATCGCGATATCGTACGGGTCGCGGTAGACGAGATTCTCACTGCCATCCTCATATTTCGTGTCGCGCCACGGCTTGCCGTACGTCTGTATGACCCTCTCTGCGGGGTCGCCAACGGTCACGCCGGCCGGCGTTGCAATCCCGTTGTGCGCGTTCGTGTTGAGGTACATGACCATGTCCTTGATGAAAATGACCTTGAATGACGTTCCATAGGTGTACTCGTCCATCATCTCATCCAGTGCCGGGCTCATCCGCGGCTCGGTCCGCGCAGTCGGTGCCCCGTAGATTGCCTCGACCTGTGCACGCGTCGTTCCGACCATGAGCCCGCCGAGCGCGATGTCGCTGCGCTGCAGCACATGTCCGTCCCGATTGATCTGATCCTTGTACGCCGCCGCTGCTATGCCGGACATCACAAGCATAAGGACAGCGAGCAGTACAGCGATTTTCTTGTTCATCATCCTCAACCTCCAAAAATTATAGTCGAGAAAACGGAAACATAAGAAATGGTATTTTTTCATATATAGTATACTGTCTGCTTCTATCAGAATCAATCAAAAGTTGCAGGGCTTTCGCACGCAACGGCGAATCAATACCATATAGAAACCGAAAGGAGGGACCCCCATGTCCATACTTGCCGCCTACGTCGTCCCCCACCCGCCGCTGATCCTCCCCGAGGTCGGGCGGGGCGAGGAGAAGAAGATCCAGCTCACGGTAAATGCCTACGAACGCGTCATGAAGGAGGCGGCGGAGCAAAAGCCCGATACGGTCATCATCGCGAGCCCGCACACGGTCATGTACGCCGACTACTTCCACATCGCGCCGGGCGAGGAGGCAGCGGGCAGCTTTGCCCGGTTCGGCGCGGAGGGGGTCACGGTCGCGGCGCGGTATGACACGGTGCTCGCAAAGGAGATCGAAATGGAGGCGGGGGAGATCGGCATCGAGGCGGGCCCTGTCGGCGGGCGGAACGCCGCGCTCGATCACGCCGTCATGATCCCGCTGCACTTCCTGCACGCGCACACGCGGGACTTCCGCGTGGTACGGCTCGGCATCTCGGGGCTATCCCCGCTCGATCACTACAATTTCGGCAAATGCGTTGCACGCGCCGTCGATACGCTCGGACGGCGTGCCGTCTTCATCGCGAGCGGCGATCTCTCGCACAAGCTCACACCTGAAGGGCCGTACGGATTCGCCCCCGAGGGGCCGCGCTTTGACAAGGCGTGCATGAAGTACCTCGAGGAGGGCGACTTTCTAAAACTCCTGCGGATGGATCGCACCCTCTACGAGCCGGCGGCGGAGTGCGGACTGCGTACGTTCTGGATGATGGCGGGGGCGCTCGACGGACAGGCACTCAAGATCAAGAAGCTCTCCTATCAAGGGCCGTTCGGTGTCGGCTACGGCGTTGTGTCGCTCCGCGTGACGCGTGCGGATGTGCGCCGCAGCTTCGCCGAACGCTACGAGATGCTCGAACGGCGGGCGCAGGAGGAGCGTCGTGCCGCCGAAGACGAGTATGTGCGGCTCGCACGACACGCCATTGAGACGATTGTCACGACAGGAAAGCTGCCCGAGCGTCCTGCGGATCTACCCTCTGAGATGGCGGAGCGTGCGGGGGTCTTCGTCTCGCTCAAGAAGGACGGCGAACTGCGCGGCTGCATCGGCACGTTTGCGCCCACGGCGAAGAATATCGCGGAGGAGATTCTCCAAAACGCCGTCTCTGCCGCGCTGCGCGACCCGCGCTTTCCACCTGTCAAGAAGGAGGAGCTGGACGCGCTCGTCTACTCCGTGGATGTGCTCACCGAGCCGGAACTGGTCGTGGGTGCGGATGCGCTCGATGTGAAAAAGTACGGCGTGATCGTCGAGTACCGTGCACGCAAGGGGCTGCTGCTGCCCGATCTCGCGGGCGTGGACACGGTGGACGAGCAGCTTCGCATCGCCCGCCAAAAGGGCGGCATCCCCGAGGACGCGCCGATCCGCATCTGGCGGTTTACCGTCGAGCGGCATCACTGAGATGGATACACGGGGGATGCGGGCAGACGGAGCGGCAGACACGTCTATGGATACACAGACCATGCGTGCGGGCGGATCTGTGGACAATGCTGCGTCTCCCACGGGCGCGGACGCACCGATCACCTGCACGCTCTGCCCCCATGCCTGCCGTCTGCGTGTGGGCGCGACGGGATTCTGCCGTGCACGCAGGAACGAGGGCGGCACGATCCGCGCCATCAACTACGGGCGGCTCACCGCGCTTGCGCTCGACCCGATTGAGAAGAAGCCGCTCTACCATTTTTATCCCAACCGTCAAATTCTCTCGGTCGGCAGCTTTGGCTGCAACCTCGCGTGCCCGTTCTGCCAGAACGCGGGAATTGCAGCGGCAGACGAGCGCATCGAGACGGAGAACGTCACCCCCGCGCAGCTTGCCGCACTTGCCGAGGAGCTGCGTCATCAGCCGCGCGGCAATATCGGTGTCGCCTTTACCTACAACGAGCCGCTCGTCGGCTATGAGTACATCATGGACACGGCCCCGCTCCTGCACGCGGCGGGGATGAAGGTCGTACTCGTCACGAACGGCATGATCTGCACGGAGCCGCTCACGCGTCTCCTGCCGCACGTCGATGCGATGAACATAGATCTGAAGGCATGGCACGCGGACACCTATCGGCAGCTTGGCGGCGACCTCGCGGCGGTGAAGTCGACCATCGCAACCGCCGTCGCGCACGGCGTGCACGTCGAGGTGACAACCCTCGTCGTCCCTGGCATCAGCGACCGTGCCGCGGATATGGACGAGGAGGCGCACTGGCTTTCCACCCTCTCGCCCGACCTTCCGCTCCACATCAGCCGCTATTTCCCGCGTCACCGCATGAGCGCACCACCGACACCGATTGTCGCCATCGACCGCCTCACAGAAGTCGCACGGCGGCATCTGCGCCACGTCCATCGCGGGAATTGTTGAGAGGCTGCTGCTCCTGCCTGCATCATACGAGAGACTACAACAAAGACCTCCCACACATCCACGGTGTGAGAGGTCTTTGTTTTGACCGAATGTCTTACAGCATCGCCGAGACAGCCGCCGCTGTGGCGATGGAGCTTTGCGCCGCCTTCGACATGAGCAGCGGATCCGCACTCTGTTCGAGTGCCTGATGCTTCATCTTCTCGATGGTTTCGGAGACGAGATCCTTGCCCGCCTCGGGGTGCGAGCCGCGCGTCACGATCTGGGAGACGAGCTTCGTCCCCTCGTAGATCTGCGTGATGACCGAGCCGTCCGCGAGCACGCGCGTGATGACGGTGTCACCCACCCGTTCTGCCCAGTCGCGTGCCTCTGCCGCCTTCGATTCCTTGAGGTTTTGCAGCATCTTTGCGAATGTGTCAGAGGTGTCCTCCTTCGCCGTGTGCGTGCGCTGTGCTGCTGTCCCCGCCCCGATGGCGCGGCTGCCGTAGAGCTTTTCCAGTTCCATCCGTTTCCCTCCCTTCGCGCTTCCTGCGTGATATTGTTTCCTTACCATTTCTATCGGAGGAATGCCCGTATTCTTTAGGGGAGCATTGATAACATAGCGAACCGAACGATTGTCAGCGGAAGAAAATGATGTATCCAACCATCGCACAGGCGACAAACAGCATGAAGAAGAAGCCGAAATCAGGTCCTGGCCCGTCGAGGCTGCTGTCGTGTGCCGCGGGCGGCGCAGGGGCGGGCTGCGGTGGTGTAGCTGCGGGAGCCGGCGCAGGCGGCGGTGCGGGTGCAGGAGTGGGGGCAGATGGCGGCTGTGCAGGGGCGGATACGGGGGGAGCGGGTGCCGCAGATACGGGAGCGGATGGCGGTGTGAGCGGTGATGGGGGAGGTGTCGGTGCGGGCGGCGGTGTGGGCGCGGGAGTGGGTGCGGGCATCACGTCCTGTGGCGTGATCTCCTCCTCCGTGAACAGAAGCAGCTCCTGGAACGGTGGCTCATCCGACAGGGGCGGTTCCTCCACGGGTGCAGGTGCAGGTGCAGGGGCGGACGGTGCCGGCACGGGCGCGGGTGCAGTTGGCGGCGCAGGCTGCGGGGCAACTGGGATGGGTGCAGGTGGCGGTACGGGTGCGAGCTGTGTCGTTGGGGGCGGCGGTGGTGCGGGCGCAGGTGCGGGCGGCACAGGCTGCGGCGCAGCTGGGATGGGTGCAGGTGCGGGTGCAGGTGTGGGGGGTGTCGTTGTGGGCGGCGGTGGTGCGCCCGCCTCGCGTGCGAGCTCGGTGATCCCCTGAAATCCTCGTCCTTCCATATGTATCCTCCCTATATTTCATCTGCCGCGATGGATGTGGTCTGCATATTTCCGTTCCGTACCTTATAGAGTGTGAGCGAAATCTCACTGTACTGTGTACCACCATAGGTCTGCCGTTGTTCCAGGTGGAACTGCTCCGATTTTGCTCCCTGTGCGGGGGCATCGTTTTCGTACAGCTCGATGTAGCGCACTTCGTAGAGTCCGGGCGTTATGTTTTCCGCCGTGAATTCCTCTCCCTGGCGGATGTAGAAGGCCCGCACGGGCGTGTGGCGCACCATGTCCCAGATACGGACGTAGACAGGCATATTGTTCTGCGTGTTATCAACGGTGACGCTGCACAGTCCCGTCGCGTTCTGCCGTGTTTGTTCGGGATCGTATCCCGTGCGGACACCCGAACGCGCAACAGGTTCTGCGGGTGGTTTCGGCGCAGGTGGTTTTGGGGCGGGTGATTTTGGCGCGGGCTGTTCCTGTGCGGCTTCGTTCTCCAACGTACTGTTTTTCCGTTCGGACTGCTGTGTCTGCGCGGCGGGCTTTTCGGTATGAGGCTGCTCGGACTGCCCGTGATTGCCGAGGAATACAAAGAAAAAGTACATACACACAATCGCGAAAAGCATCGCACATCCGACATCGGAACGAGTGTCCGATGTCACCTCTGTTGTCTGTTCGTTCTCCCGCAGATTCGTTTTCATCGTGCGGATCATGTCGCTGAGGAGGGCGATGTCCTTTTGGAGTA
>CALJPB010000113.1 GCA_937981305.1 uncultured Selenomonas sp. | reverse complement strand
CGACCTCCTCAAAGGCACGCGTGAAGTCCTGCTGAATGAGCGTCCGCACCTTGAGCGCCTTGAGATAATAGGCATCGTAGTAGCCTGCGGAAAGTGCATAGTTGCCGATGAGAATGCGGCGCTTGACCTCTGCGCCGAATTTCTCCGTGCGCGTGCGCGTCATCATGTCGACGAGATCTTCCCCATCGACGCGTACACCGTAGCTGACACCGTCATAACGCTCGAGGTTGGTCGCCGCCTCTGCGGGTGCAATCAGATAGTAGGTCGAGACGGCATAGTCCGTGTGCGGGAGTGAAATCTCGCGCACTTCCGCTCCCATCGCTTCAACATCCGCAATCGCCTTGCGGACAGAGGCTTCGACATCGCTGTCCATTCCCGAGATGAAATATTCCTTGGGCAGACCGATCTTGAGTCCCTTTACGTCATTCTCCAATGCTTTCGTATAGTCAGGAACATCTGCCCGGCTTGCGGTCGAGTCCATGACATCGTGCCCTGCAATGACGTTCATGAGGTGCGCGGCATCCGTGACATCGCGTGTAAGAGGTCCGATCTGATCGAGAGAGGAGGCATATGCCATAAGTCCGTAACGGGAGACGCGCCCATAGGTCGGCTTCAGCCCGACAATGCCGCAGAACGAGGCAGGCTGACGAATCGAGCCGCCCGTATCGCTGCCGAGTGCCCAGATCGCAGTACCTGATGCAACCGCCGCCGCACTGCCGCCCGACGACCCGCCGGGGACTCGCTCCGTGTCCCACGGATTATGGGTCGGGTGATAGGCAGAGTTCTCCGTCGAGCCACCCATTGCAAACTCGTCGAGGTTTGCCTTGCCAAGGATGACAGCGTCAGCATCATACAGTTTTGTCATAACCGTAGCATCATAGGGCGGAACAAAGCTCTCCAGAATCTTTGATCCTGCTGTCGTACGCACGCCCTTCGTACAGATATTGTCCTTAACCGCACCCGGTATGCCCGCAAGGAAGGGAATCTTCTCCCCTGCCGCAATCTTTCCATCCACGCGATCCGCCTCGGCAAGTGCCTCCTCACGCATTTCACAAAGATACGCACCGATTTTGTTTTCCACAGCATCCATACGGGAAAAAACATTCTCGGTCAGTTCGTGTGCGCTGATCTCCTTGCGCATCAGCATATCGTGAAGGATATGCGCCGGTTTTT
>CALJPB010000112.1 GCA_937981305.1 uncultured Selenomonas sp. | reverse complement strand
CGCGCCTCTGCGTGCTCAAGCGTCTCAAGCACGACCAGACCCGCGCCCTCGCCCATGACGAAGCCCGAGCGGTTCTTGTCAAACGGACGCGAGGCATGGGCAGGATCGTCGTTGTGATCCGTGCAGAGTGCCTTCATCGCTGCAAATCCTGCACTCGCGGCCTCAGAGATGCTTGCCTCCGTACCGCCTGCGATCATAATATCCGCATCGCCGCGCTGCATGACGCGGAACGCATCACCAATGCAGTTTGCTCCCGTCGCACACGCTGTCACGACGCAGGACACAGGGCCGTGCAGACCATAGTTGATTGCAACCTGCCCCGCCGCCATGTTGGCAATCATCATCGGGATGAAGAAGGGACTGACGCGCTCAGGGCCCTTGTCGAAAAGGCGCTCGTATGTGCTGTGCATCGTCTCAATGCCGCCAATGCCTGCGCCGACATAAGCACCGATACGGTCACGATCCTCTTTGTCAAGATCGAGACCCGCATCCGCAATCGCCATTCCTGCCGACACAACAGCAAACTGGGCATAGCGATCCATGCGCTTTGCCTCTTTTTTGTCGATGTATCCGTCAATGCTGAAATCCTTGACTTCGCCGGCAATCTGTGCCGCATACTTTGTCGCATCAAAGCGAGTAATGCGCTCAATACCGTTCTTTCCAGCAAGCAAAGCATCCCAGAACGCTTCCTTGCCAATGCCGATCGGTGTGATCGGGCCAACCCCCGTAACGACAATCCTCTTCTTCAAACCAACCGACTCCTTTCCTAGAGCTTGCACCCTAGTTCGCTGCCTCAAGCTGCTCTTTCAGCTCCTCAAATATCTCATGAACACTCAGAATCCGATCGATGCGCGGCATGAACTCGCCTGTAAAGACAAGCCCCGTCTCAAGATCCCCCTGCTGCGCACGGGATAGTGCACGAATGATACAGAAGTGATGATCGCACTGCTTGAGACAGCGGTCACACACCTTTGGTCGCACAGGTCCTTCCATGATCCGTGCGGAAAATGGCGTACGTACAGCACGCCCCGGCAAGCCCACAGGACTATGGATGACGACAATATCGTTCTTTTGCGCCTTCAAATAGTACTGCTTGAGCGACGGTGCCGCATTGGACTCAACGCACGCAGCAAAACGCGAACCGAGCTGTACGCCGTTCGCCCCCATCTTGTGAAGATCTGCAATATCCTGTCCCGTCAGTATCCCACCGGCTGCAAAAATCGGAATTTTTACCGCCGCACGGACATCGGAAATAATATTTCGTACGGACTGATCTGTGCCAAGGTGTCCGCCCGCCTCCTTGCCCTCGACGACAACCGCCGCCGCACCGAGCTTTTCGGAAATCTTTGCCAGCTTTGCCGTGGAAACAATCGGCACAATCGGCGTGCCGGATTCCTTACCAAGCTGAAACATATCGCGGGAGAAGCCCGCACCTGCAACAACGAGATCAATCCCCTCGTCGATCGCAATTTTAACGGCATCTGCAAAGTCACTTGCAGCAACCATCTCGTTGATGCCGATGATCCCATGGGGAGAAAGTGAGCGAGCTAGTCGGATCTCATAGCGCAGTTCCTGCGGTTTCATACCGGACGCCGCAATCAGTCCGATGCCGCCCTCATTTGCAGCGGCAGCCGCGAGCCGCGCTGTCGTAAGGCGGATCGCCATACCGCCCTGAATGATGGGGATGGTGGCAACCTTGTTGCCGATCCTCACCTCGGGTAGTCTCATATAAGCCCTCCAATCGGGAGAGTATGCTTCACAGCAGCATAGTGTTCATCGAACACCAATCTCTCCGCAAGAAGTTTTGACTCCCCCCTCCAACCATTGCTCTCAAATATCCCGCCGGCCGGAAGGCGGATGTATCACAGCAGGGCGTTCATCAGCCCTGATTGTATGCAAATTTAATGATGCCTTTTGAGAAAAATCCCGTGCGCCTGAGCTGTCACGGGATTTCCCTAAAAGACCAGTTTTGTGCACGATTGCGACCAAAGGTCACTGTGTCTTACTTGTTCTGATCGATGTAGTTGACGACATCCTGAACCGTCTTAATCTTCTCAGCAGCCTCGTCGGGGATTTCTACATTGAATTCCTCCTCGAAAGCCATGATGAGCTCAACGATGTCGAGCGAATCTGCGCCAAGATCGTCAATGAAGGTGGACTCGAGGGTGACTTCATCAGCCTCCGAGCCAAGCTGCTCGACGACGATGTCGCGAACCTTGTCAAACGTTGCCATGCGTTTTCACCTCCTTTAATAGATGTTGTTGTATGCTACATAACCATGCCGCCGTCAACATTCAGCGTCTGGCCAGTAATGTACGATGCCGCATCACTTACGAGGAAGAGCACGGCATCGGCAACATTCTCCGGCGTCCCAAGTGCCCCAAGCGGGATGCCTGTCACGATTTTCTCACGAATGGAATCTTTGAGAACCGCAGTCATATCGGTATCAATAAAGCCGGGAGCAACGACGTTGACCGTAATCCCGCGCGGCGCAAATTCCTTTGCCGCTGCCTTCGAGAAGCCGATCACGCCCGCCTTCGCGGCGGCGTAGTTCGTCTGTCCCACGTTGCCGATCTCACCGACCACGGAGGAGAGATTCACAATGCGTCCGCTGCGCTGCTTCGTCATAAACTTTGCAGCTGCCTTGGTACACGCATAAATGCCCCTCAGATTCGTTCCAATAACGGCATCGAAATCCTCGTCCTTCATGCGAACGAGCAGCGTGTCGCGTGTAATCCCCGCATTGTTGACGAGAATGTCGAGTCCGCCCAGTGTGTCATGCACACGTGTGACCATCTCGGCAGCGAGCGCACTGTCTGAAACGTCTGCCTGTACGAGCATTGCCGTACCGCCCTGCTCCTCGATGAGTGCCTTGACTCCCTCTGCGGCAGCCTGATTGCCCGCATAGTTGATGGCAACCTTCGCGCCCTCCTGTGCAAGTCGAATGGCAATCGCACGACCAATGCCGCGTGAACCGCCCGTAACAAGAGCAACTTTCCCTTCAAGAAGCATGAGTTTCCTCCTTAATCGCACCGAATTCATTTAATCATTACTTCTTTAATGTGTCAAGCGTTTTTTGCAGAGATTCCACATTCTCAACGTTCAGGCTCTTCAGTGCCTTGTCAATGCGCTTGTTAAATCCTGCGAGTGTCTTTCCCGGACCACACTCAACATAGGTGTCCGCGCCGAAATCACGCATGGTGTTCACACACGCAATCCAACGCACAGGGTGATCCGCCTGTGCGATGAGATTCGCCTTGATCTCTGCAGCCGTCCGCTGGAGGCTGCCCGTATAGTTCGAGACCACGGGGAATGCCGCATCGCGCAGCTCAACCTTGTCGAGCTCCGCCGCGAGTTTCTTTGCGGCAGGCTCCATCAGCGTCGAGTGGAACGGTGCCGAAACCGGCAGAATAACCGCTTTTTTCGCGCCCTTTTCCTGCAAATGCTGAACCGCCGTCTCCACGCCCTTAGCCGTACCTGCGATAACTGTCTGCCCGGGACAGTTGAAATTGACTGCCTGAACAGCTCCCACAGAGCTTGCTTCGGCGCAAACAGAGATGATGGTCTCATCGTCGAGACCGATGACCGCCGCCATCGCGCCCTCGCCAACGGGGACAGCTTCCTGCATATAGGCACCGCGCTTGTGGACAAGCAAAACGGCATCCTGAAACGACAGCACTCCTGCTGCAACGAGTGCCGCATATTCCCCAAGACTGTGACCCGCTGCAATCTCGGGCTCGATTCCCTCCGCACGCAGAAGCTCAGAGGCAATGACCGCCACCGTGAGGATCGCGGGCTGCGTATGCTCGGTCAGCTGCAGCTGATCGGCAGGTCCTTCGAAACAGAGCTTGCTGATGGAGTAGCCAAGAGCCTCATCCGCCTCCGCAAAGCGCTTCTTTGCAAGATCATAGCTGTCGTAAAAATCCTTGCCCATGCCGACAACCTGTGCTCCCTGCCCCGGGAACAAAAATGCAAGTTTCCCCATATCTGCACTCCTTACTCACAGGTCTTGCGTGCCGCGTCAAACGCGCCCGAAAGCCCTCCTACAATATCCTCGATGATCTGTGCGACCGGCTTGATGTCCGAGAGCATTCCGGAGATCTCACCGATCATGACCGAGCCGTTTTCGACATCTCCATCGTGCGTTGCACGATGCAGACTACCGACGCCAAGCTGCTCAAGTTCCTCGTGCGATGCGCCCGCAGCCTCCATCTCCTCATATTTACGGGAGAGCTTATTCTGCAGAACACGTGCGGGATGTCCGAGCGAACGCCCCGTGACAACCGTTGAGCGATCCTTTGCCTTGAGAACGGCGTTTTTGTAGTTCGGGTGTGCAATGCACTCCTCGCTCATGACAAAGCGCGACCCCATCTGGATCGCCTGTGCGCCGAGGGCGAACGCTGCCGCCATGCCGCGTGCATCACCGATACCGCCTGCACCGATGACGGGTACGTCCACGGCATCCACGACCTGCGGCAGGAGTGCCATCGTCGTAATCTCGCCGATGTGACCACCGGACTCCGTTCCCTCAGCGATCACGGCATCCACGCCCGTGCGCACGAGGCGGCGTGCGAGTGCCACCGATGCAACAACAGGAATGACCTTCGAGCCGATTTCCTTGAGTGCCGGCACATACTCGCCGGGATTGCCCGCACCCGTTGTGATAACGGGAACGCGCTCTTCAAGAACAACCTGCATGACCTCCTTAACAAAGGGGCTCATGAGCATGACATTCACACCGAATGGCTTGTCCGTCCAGCCCTTTGCCTTTTGAATCTCATTCCTGAGTGCATCGGGCGGCATATGACCGGCACCAATCAGTCCAAGCCCCCCCGCATTGGAGACGGCGGAGGCAAGCTCGGCTGTGCCAATCCATGCCATACCACCTTGGAAGATTGGATACTTGATGCCAAGCATCCGACAAATCGGATTGTTATCAAACATTAACCGTTTTCCTCCTTCGCCCACTTCATAATACACGATGCCCATGTAAGTCCCGCGCCGAAACCTGCGAGGGCGATGTTGTCTCCCTTTTTGAACTGCTGCGCGTGCGCCGCCTCCGCGAGGGCGACAGGGATGGATGCGGCAGACATATTGCCGTAACGATGAATATTTATAATAACTTTTTCCATCGGCATCGCAAGTCTCTTGGCTGCCGCCTGGATAATACGGATATTCGCCTGATGCGGAACGAGATAGTCCAGTTCCTCCCGCTGCATTCCCGCACGTTCGAGAGAAGTCTCCACCGTTCGTCCCATGACCCTCGTCGCAAAGCGAAACACGGCCTTGCCGTCCATGTGAACGTAGTTGAGACGTTTCTCAATCGTCTCCGGCGTCACCGGACAAAGACTTCCACTCGACGGAATGTCAAGGGCATCGCCGCCCGACCCGTCACTGCCAAGATCAAAGGAGCGTATGCCGTAACCGTCCTCGACCGCTCCAAACACGGCAGCTCCTGCACCATCGCCAAAGAGAATGCAGGTATTGCGATCCTGCCAGTCCACGACCTTGGACAGCGTCTCACCACCGATCACGAGAACATGGCGATAGATGCCGCTCTCGATGAACTGTGTCGCAATGGAGGAGGCATAGACAAAGCCGGAACACGCAGCCGAGAGATCAAACGCCGCTGCGTGTTTCGCACCGAGATGATCCTGAAGCACACACGCCGTCGACGGAATAATACGATCAGACGTGAGTGTCGCCATAATGATGAGATCCAGATCGGCGGCATCGACCCCCGCATCTGCAAGTGCCATCTCTGCCGCACGCTGTGCGAACAGAGAAACCGGTTCGTTCTCTGCGGCAATACGACGTTCACGAATGCCCGTACGCTCAACAATCCACGCATCATTCGTCTGAACCATCTTCTCAAGGTCGAAATTCGTCAGCACCCGCTCCGGAACACAGTAGCCTGTTCCGAGGATGCCTGCACTGATCTTAGGCACGATCCGAGTCCCCCTTCTTTGCCAGAGCATCACGAATCTGATCCAGCACTTTTCCATTCACATAGTCCACGGTCACGCCAATCGCACTTGCAACGGACTTGGCGTCCGACGATCCGTGACCGATCACACAGCAGCCGTTCACGCCGAGGAGCGGCGCACCGCCGTACTCCCTGACATCGAGCCGTTTGCCGAGGCGGCGCAGTGTCGGCATGAGAAGCAGTGCCCCCAGCTTTGCCATCAGCCCCGCCCCGCGAATCTCCTCCTGAATGAGTCCAAGAATTGTTTTCGCAAGCCCCTCTGCAAATTTTAGCACAACATTCCCAACAAATCCATCACAAATGACGACGTCGAAATTTCCCTTGGGCACATCACGCCCCTCGGCGTTGCCGCAAAAATGGATGTTCGGCTCGGTTTTGAGCAGCGGATACGTCTCCTTCGCCTGCTCATTGCCCTTCGTCTCCTCCTCGCCGATGTTGAGAAGTCCG
>CALJPB010000111.1 GCA_937981305.1 uncultured Selenomonas sp. | reverse complement strand
GATCTCCTGCGTCATCCGCGCACTGAATACCGGCATGAGGTAGAGTGTGACGAGATGCAGCTCCCACCAGTAATTTGCCATGCCGTACATACGCGGGAAGAAGGAGGAGCTGCCCATCGTCCAGAGGAGGAAGGTCGCGAGGTAGCCGATCAGATAGAGCTGTATGCGCCGCCGCCGTGCGTGTGCGCCGCGCCACGCGAGATCCATGACGAGGAAGACGATGAGGGCGAGCGCGACCGACATACTGGAGACGTAGATGGCATCCGCGAGACTGATGTTGCGCAGAAAGAGGGCGGAACTGCCGATCATGAGATAGTCGATGCTGCCGAGCCAGTTCGGATAGCCCGAGTGCAGCATGATCGTGAGACGTTTGCCCGCGATGCTCTGATCGAGATGGAGGTAGTGGAGCGAGCGTCCGCGCGATGCCGTCTCATCCGACCAGTCACCGTAGACGTAGACGAGATCGTTGTCGAGATAGACGTAGGCGTTCTGGTTCGTCGTGGCGAACAGGATGTTTTCGTTGAAGAAACGGGACGAAATCGGAATCCGCCACGAGAGACAGACCGTCGTCGCGCCATCCGGGAGGGGAGGCTGCGCTGGATAGTCATACTCCTGCCAGTCGTACTCCCCCATACGGAATCCGATGATATCCTTGTATGAGGGATTCCCCTCCACGGGGGCATACTCCGCGTGGATGTGCGGATCGATCGGTGTGGCGAGCATATGCCAGGCAACGCCGCTCGCGGCGATCAGGAGCGATATGCAGAGCAGGGTGAGGACATTGCTCCGCAGCAATGAAAAAACGTTCTTCATAGGTCAGCACCCCCTTTATGGGCAGGAGTGGATACGATATTTTCCTGATATTTACATTTATTATAGCATATTCGTGAGTGATGGAACAATAAAAAAATGAAAAGAATACGAATATTATCAAGAGAGATCCACAGAAAAAGGGGCGTTGCACGAAGCGGAAAACCTCGTACAACGCCCCTTTCGCCGCATTTCATTTTTGTTCGTCGGATGGCGTATTCTGCTGTTTCGGCTCATCCGGGCATTCGTCCTCACCGGAGACGGCGTTGCGTCCCTTCTCCTTGGAGCGGTAGAGGGCGCGGTCGGCACGCTCCATGAGCTGCGCCATATGGTCGCCCGTGCCGTGCCACGTCGAGACACCGAAGCTCATGGTCACGCCGTCCAAGGTCTGCTCGAGCGCCTTGCGGAGCTCCTCGCAGAACGCGACCATCTGCGCCAGGTCCTGATGGAGTGCGAGCAGGATGAACTCATCGCCTCCGTATCGGATGAAGATGTGCCTGCGGTCGATTCGCTCATGGATGGTATCGGCGATCTGCTTCAGGATGTGGTCGCCGCCCAGATGTCCGCGCGTGTCGTTGACCTGCTTGAAGTGATCCACGTCAAAGATGGCGAACGAGAACTTGAAGTCGCGTGTGTTGGCGAGCATGGAGAACTTGGCGACACCGTCGGTGAGCTGGTGGCGGTTGTAGCAGCCCGTGAGGTAGTCGCGCACCGCCTCGTTCTGCGTCTCCTGCAGCTCGCGCGCCAGCGTCTCGTTCTGCTGTGCGAGCTGCGCATCCCTCACCATCTGCTCGCGGATGAGGAAGAAGACGAACGGGATGGTGCTGTAGATGGAAAAGACCGTCGTCGAGAGCATGGCGGCGAGGAGATGGTACTCCCAGTGCAGCGCGTCGATGCCGACAAAGATGCTCAGGGATGTGATTGCGATCAGTCCATAACGACAGGAGGGATGTTTTTTCCAGTCCGAGCGCAGCAATGTATAGATGATGAACAGACAGCTGACGAACAGGACGGGATAAAAGAGGTAGAGCAGGTTCATGTAGCCGTCAAAGCCGCAGATCTCCGTGATGCTCGCCACGATGAAGAGCAGGATATAGACGACGATGGTGGTGTGCACGGCTTTTTTGTACGTGGGGGCGACGATCTCCTGTGTGATCCGTGCAACGGTGATCGGCATGATGTAGAGCATGATGAGGTGCAGCTCCCACCAGAGCTCGGGCAGACCGAAGATGCGTGAGAAAAACGACGAGGTGCCGGTCGTCCACAGGATGAAGCTCACGAGGAAGGCGATGAGGTAGTGCTGGATCTGCCGTCGGTGATGGATGTTGCGCCAGACGAGATCCATGATGAGGAAGACGATCAGCGAGAGCGCGATCGCAAGGCTGGCAATGTAGATGGCATCGGACATCCCTAGCATACGCATGAGCCGTTTTTCACTGCCGAAGAAGAAGTAGTCGAGTGTGCCGAGCCAGTTCGCATAGCCTGTGTGCATCATGAGGGTGACGCGTCTTCCGCCGAGCTGTTCGTCGGTATGGAGAAAGTGCAGCGTCCGTCCGCGCGTGTCCGTCAGATCAGACCAGTCGCCGTGGGCGTAGATCAGCTCGTCGTCGAGGAAGACGTAGACATCCTGGTTCGTCGTGGCGAACAGAAACTGGTCGACGATGGCGGGCGCGTCCGGAGGGATCACGCAGGTGAGATAGACCGTCTTCGTCCCCTGCGGCAGCGTTGGCTGCATCGGGAATTGGTAGGGATGCCATTCGAACGCATTGTAATTAAAGCGGATGACATCCTTGTATTCCGGGGCGTTATCGCATATCGCATACTCTGACTCTATGGGGGTGTAGGGGGAGTGTGAGAGCGTCTGCCACGAGAAAAACGCCGCCGCTGCAATCGCCGCAGTGCACAGCAGCAGGACACCGTGCTCCCGCAGTGCCCGAATGAATTTTGTCATGATGTCGTTGTGTCCCCTATCCTGTGATTGTCCTATTTCTTCTAGGGCATATTTCCTAAATTTTTTACTTATGAAAGAACAGAGGTATTATAGCATAAATACCTCATTCTGCCTAGCGATTCGCGAATTAGTCGTGCATAAAATTATGTAAGAAAAGAAAAAGAAAAAGACTGCCGTACGTCGGAAAAAACCGTACAGCAGTCCCTATTTAGCGAAGCACTGATCAATTCAGCCGCGCCATATTGACGCGTCCGTCATCTTTACGGCGCGGTGTTTCCTTCGACGGTAAAGCCCGAACGGTCGAGTGCATCAAAGCCCGTGAGCAGATCCATGACAAGGCGTTCGATTTCATCCGCTCCACCTTCCCGCTCCGCCTCGATGTTCAGCGGCATATTCGGATCATGCAGGGACATCCGCAGCAGTGCCCAGCCGCCGTCCATAACGAGGCGCACGCCCTCGTAGGAGGGAGCGGCGATGGTGATCCCCCTTGCACGGGCGCGCTGCTCGAACGCCTCCAGTACCTGTGCGCCGTAGGTGCGTACGTCGTCCGTGCCCGTGATCCTCAGGCGGATCTCCCGCGCCTCGGCGGGGTGGCGTAGTGGGGCGATGAGATCGGCGAGCGTCCTGCCCTCGGCGTGCGCCCTTGCCGCTGCGATGAGGAGTTTCACGGCGAGGTATGCGCCGTCGTCGAGGTAGTAGTTCTCCGAGAGTGCGCCGTGTCCCGAGGTCTCAATCGCCAGCGGCGAGACTTCGCCCGCCTCGTTGCGGCGGATGCACTCGTTGATGACGTTCTTGTAGCCGCGCATATAGCGCAGATGCTTCAGGTGCAGGTCGTTTTCGAGGAAGTCGGTGAGGCCGTCCGAGGTCACGGAGTCCGTGATGATGGTGGAGCCGGGGTAGTCGGGCGCGAGGATGGCGGCCATCATGGCGATCAGCGCATTGCGGCTGACATCCGTGCCGTCGGCGAGCACCGCGCTCATGCGGTCCACATCGGTGTCGAAGATGAGCCCGAGATCAGCATCGTTTTCGATGACGGCTTCCTTGATCGCGCGCATGGCGGCAGGGTCCTCGGGGTTCGGGATGTGGTTCGGGAAATGCCCGTCGGGGTCGAGGAACTGGCTGCCCGTGGTGTTTGCGCCGAGCGGGGTGAGGATGCGTCCTGCGAAGAAGCCGCCCGCGCCGTTGCCCGCGTCGACGACGATGTGCATCCCTGCGAGCGGCTTTTCCACACCGCCGAGTGCCGTGCGGATTTGATTGGCGAGGTGCTCGCTGTATCTGCCGATGAGGTCGAACTTCAATACATGGTCGAGTGTGCCGTGCGCTTCCTTTGTTTCTGCGGCGTAGGCGAGGATTTTCTGAATGTCCTCCTTGTCCGCGCCGCCCGCGGCGGTGAAGAATTTCAGCCCGTTGCGGTTGTAGGGGAGGTGGCTCGCGGTAATCATGATGGAGCCGTCCGCTGCCGTGTCCTCGAAGATGGTCGCCATGAACATGGCGGGGGTGGAGGCGAGGACGCAGTCGATGCCATGTGCGCCCGTGTGGGTCAGCCCTGTGAGCACGCAGTCCTTGATGGCGAGCGCGGAGATGCGCGAGTCGTGTCCGACGGCGATCTGCAGCTCGGCGGGCTGTTTGCCCGTTTTCTCCGTGAGGAGACGGACAAAGCCGGTGGCAATGCGGTTCGCCGCCTCTGGGGTGAGGGTGACGGGTTCGCCCGCAACACCTGCGACGGCAACGCCGCGGATGTCGCTGCCGTTTGCGAGCTTCATGAAATCCGCGTGGGTCAGTGGCATGGGAATTCCTCCTTTACTGTATCAAGCCTCCCCCGGCACAATGGGGGAGGGGGACCGTTTGCGGTGGAAGGGGTACTATGGGCGGCTGCGGTGATCTCACTCCACGCCGAAAAACTCCTCCTCGACGGCGATGCAGAGAGCGTGGTAGATGGGGAGATGGTACTCCTGTATCTTGTATGTCTCATCGGCGGGGGCTTTGATCGTGATGTCGGCGTAGCCGCCCGTCACACATTTGCCGCCCGATGCCCCTGTGAGGGCGATGGTTTTCAGCCCAAGTGCCTTTGCCATGCGGAAGGCGTAGAGCACGTTTTTCGAGTTGCCCGAGGTCGTGATGCCGAGGAGGACATCCTCGGGTTTCCCGAGTCCCAATACCTGCTGGGCAAAGGTGAGGTCGGGTGCCTGATCGTTCGAGAACGCTGTGCTGATCGCGAGCTGGGAGGGCAGCGCGATCGCGGGGAGTGCGCCCTGTAAATTCTGCATGAAGTAGTCGACCGTGCGCGGGTCGATCGCGTCGTACGTCTCGTGCAGCTTTTCGAGCAGATCCTCGCCGAGGTGGCGCGGCAGGAGAAACCCCTTCATCAGCTCGCCGACGATGTGCTCCGCATCTGCCGCAGAGCCGCCGTTGCCACAGACGAGGAGCTTGCCGCCCGCGCGGTAGGAGGTGATGAGCGCCTGTGCCGCGGCGCGTACATCGGCGGCGCAGGGCGTGAGTGCGGGATAGCGTGCGGCAAGGTTGTCGAGGGCTGCTTGTGTGGTTCGTTTCATTGTTGACACTCCTTTGTAGATGACGTTGTTTCTATTATGGATGATGAAAACGTCTTTTTCAAGCAAAAATCACGCAGGAGACAGGCTTTTTTGCGATGTATTTATTCTAATTTATAGTTATTTATCGTTATTTTATATAATTGTTTTATATTTATTGATTTGCGGTATATGGAATCGATCTGACGGGGGGCTATGGGACGTATTTTTACAAAAATAAGCATCCCCCACAGGGTTGATTCCTGCGGGGGATGCTTGTCTGTGCTGTTATCGATTGCGGTAGTGGTCGGCGATGCTGCGCGGGCTCTCGCCGGCGATGCCGCCGTATGCCGCTGTCTGTGTGGGCAGCGCGGGTGCGCCCTGCGGGCGGATGTCCGTGATGGACGGCTGTGCTGCTGCCTGCGGACGTGCGACGTTCATCTGCGCCGTCTCCTGTTTCCGTCCGCGAAAGCGGTTCCATACCCAACGGATTGCCATGAAGGCGACGACGGCGATGGCGACGTTCGCGAGGACACCGAGGATGTCGGCGAGGAGTCCCTCACCCATGCCGCCGAGCATGGAGGCGAGCAGGCCGCCGAGCATCATGCCGCCGGCGAGCAGACCGATGTTTCTGAGGGTGTTGCCCCAACCGGAGCTTTTCTGTGCCTGTGCTGCGGCATTCGCGGCGTTCGGTGCGGTCGACTTCGCACCTGCGGCGGGCGCGTTCTTGTCGAGCTGATTTGCGTTCTTGGAGGGCGCATAGCCCTCGCCGTTGCCCGAGACGGATTTGCTCTGGCTGCCGCTCTGCGTGCTCGGTGCCGCATTTGGTGCAGACGGAGCCGCCTTCGGCGCAATGCGTGCGCCGCCCTTTGCCGCCTCGACCTGTGCGCCGAGCGTACTCTGCGCAACGTTCGGGACGATGATGGGGGCGGTAAAGGTCAGCGAGCCGACCATTGCCGCCGCAATGAGTTTCTTCAGTTTCATTCGATGTTCTCCTTTAATATATCATTCGATACGGGGATAGCCCCGGTATTCGCGCTTATGAGATATCTTACCACGCGATACCCCTCGCAGAACCCTCGTTATGCAAGCGGTCGGACACTTATCTGCCTAAATACCTGCGGATTCCAAACGCGCTTCGCT
>CALJPB010000110.1 GCA_937981305.1 uncultured Selenomonas sp. | reverse complement strand
AGCGGCGTTCCTTCGCCATTTGGTCACGGAACAGCATACACAACCGTTTCCAGTCCCATAAATTGATAGTTGCGGATGTAGAGCCGATAGCCCTCGTAAAGTTCCTTGATCTGCAAGGGGATCGACCACAGATGTGAAATGTCGTGATAAACGCAGATTGCAAGCTGCGGACGATGTTGGCGGATGATCTCTGCAGCCCCCGCAAATGCACGCGGCTCCATCCCCTCAATATCCATCTTGATCATCGTCGGGCGAAATCCACGCAGCACGCCGTCGAGCGGAGCACATGGGAGAACTGCCGCACCTGCGGGATCCACCTTTGCCGCAGAGCGTCCATCTGTAATTTTCGTAAAACGCAGCTGCTCATAGCAATCCGATACGCCGAGCGGAAGGATATGTGCCTCGCGAATCTCTGTCCGCTCCCGAATGTACGTCTGAATCCTCGCACAGAGATCGCCCTGCGGCTCAAATGCCGCATATGCCTCGATCTCTCTGCCGCTCTGGAGGATGCTGCGCAGCGTATCACCGTCGTACGCGCCACAGTCGATCAGGCGGCGATAGTCCATCTGCTCCGGCACATCCGCCGCGAGATATTGCCCCTCCAACGCCAGAGGCTGGGGGAAGCGCGTGACATCGTGCGCGTGATAGGCGGACAGTGCGGCGAGAAAAAAGTCACGCTCCTCCTCTGTTGAAAACAGTTCGTATGCCGCACGAATCTGCTGCTCATCGCGCGGAAGATCAGCAGGATCATACGAGCCGATAAACATATGCGAGAGAAATGTGCGGCTCTCAATTGCATTCCAGTCGATCTCATGCAGGGCATAGATGTGCGTAAAACCTATTTTCTGTAGGGTCTTCCGTATAGCAGCATCCTGCGTGCGCCCAAAGAGTCCTGCGAGAATCACAACAGCATCGCGATACGGACGCAACTCCTCCGCATCCAGCAGAAAGGCAGGAGCAGGTACCGTGCACCGCTCTGCATTTCGATCGATAAAGCCGAGCGGCTGAATACCGTTTTGCACCAGACAGGCATGGAGTTTCTTTCCGAGATTCCCTGCACCGTAGAGTAGGATGGGCTGTGACCGAAAAAGAGAAAAACCGTGTACCTCTATCGGCGCATAGAGGGATTCAAAGAAGCGCTCCAATTTTGGATCGGCAGCTGTCGATTTCATGATCTTTTCCTCAAAACAACGGCATACTGGGTCATGAGCGCGTCAAAGCGTTCCTCCGAGAATACTTCCCGTATATGGGCATCGTTTTGATATGCCTCCATTTCCCTGAGCTGTGCAAAGAATCGTTCCTTTAGATCATATACCTCTTCCATGTAGGGATAGATCTCAACCTCATAGGGAAGTTGCAGCAGCTCCGTCTCGCATCCGTACATCCCCTGTACGAGACGTGGCGGCATATTCTGTAAGGCAAGAGCAATCTCCTGCAGATCATATGGAACATCGTAATTCCGCATTTTGCAGACAAGTGCCCCGCCTGTGCGCAAGTGAGATGCGGCAGAGTCGATGACGGCGAGCGCGTCCTCATAGAGATCCACATATGCGCCCATAATGATATAGTCATACAAGGCATCGCCAAGCTTATGGGACAGCCTGTCAATATCCCCGCAGAATACGCCGCCCTCACAGAAATACGATAAATCCTGCCAATATTTCGGATCTGTCGTATATGCCGTCAGCTGCGTATTCCCGAAGCCGTAACTGCGCAGGGTATTCTGTATTTCGAGAAGCGGCGTGCCGCAGCGCACATCAATGCCGAGAGCACGCGCATTCTCCTTCCCTGCTGTTTTTTCAAAAAGAACCCTGCGCATAAACACTTCAAAGTTAATGACATCGTCCCATGCGTCGATTCCGTTGTATTTGCGGCGAAAGAGAAGGCGCCCTTTCTCCATATTCTCAACGCGCTGCTCGGGGACTGCGGCGCTGATGGTGCTTCCCTCATGATGGACGAACACATCTCCGCACAGGACATTCCGATAGCCGAGCCGCCGATAGGCGAACGACAGATCGTCATCGGTGAATTCATAGATGAACGCATAGTCCCCCTCATAGAACTCACGGAGGGACGTACGGATTACACATACGGTCGGAATCAGGCGCACACGGTCATGCCATTTGCGCGGATCGGACAAATTAAAGGCTGCCGCCTTTTCCTGCATATCGCTTAGATTGGTGTAACCGAGATTCACCTGCTGGCGATTCGACACATTATCCGACATCGGTACAACAAATCCGATGCGCTCATCTGACTCCATGCAGAGGAGCATATTCCGTAGCCAATTCTTCGTCACAAGAATATCATTCGGAAGCCCGACAAAATACTTGCCACGCAGGAAACGCCCCTGCGTCGCATTCTTTGCCGCAGTGTAGCCATAAAACGCCCCGATGTTCTTCGTAATCCGATAGATTCGTTTACGAGGATGTGGAATACTTTGAAAGAACTCGAACGTCCCATCTGTAGATCCGTTATCCACTAGGATCAACTCATAGTCAATCTCCGCCGTATACCGAAGAAGTGCGTCAATCGCAGGCTTCGTATAGTCCTCCAGATGATTGTACGCCTGAAAGTAGATGCTCACGAGAGGATCGTCGTATTCGGCAACAGCGGCGGCGCTTTTCTCGCGGTTCGCATAGAGCTCCAATACATCGCCATATACAATCGGCTCTTTTTCATCCGAGTAAATAATCGTTATTTCTGAATGTTCGTCTCGTAGAACCATCCTATTCCTCTACTTTCTCAAGTCCGGAATTCAACAAATGAACCATTGACAAAATAAAGTCCGTACAACACACATCTCCTATATTATCGTCAAAAGTCCATAAACACTAAAGAAAAGGCTCTGCCGCGTTCTCTCTCCTGCGGCAGAACCTTCATCTTGTTCTCCTATTTATTCCACTGGGTTACGTTGAATTTCGGCTCGGTCGTCGGAACGGGCGCGGGGCGTTCCTCAGCGGCACGCTCCGCCTCCGCACTCGTCTGAGTGGCATCGTCGATGACGACATCAACGGGGATCGGCAGAGGCTTTCCCGTATCATCGGACTTGTTCTCGTCTTTGTTCTTGTCCGTGATCGTGCCCTTCGTCATGAGTTCCTCCAACTCGGCTGCGTTCAGCGTCTCACGTTCCAACAGTGCCTGTGCAATGAGGTCGAGCTTGTCGCGGTTCTCCGTGATAATGACGCGGCACGCCTCGTATGCCTCCTCGATGTGGCGGCGCACCTCGCGGTCGATCTCGCCCGCAACTTCCTCGGAGTAGTTGCGCTCGCGATTAAAGTCACGCCCGAGGAATACCTGATGATTTTCCTCGCCGTAGGCGATGGGCCCGACCGCCTCGCTCATACCGTACTGCATAATCATGCTGCGGATGATCTTCGTCGCCTGCTGTATGTCGCTCGATGCGCCCGTACTGATCTCGCCGAGCACGACCTCCTCGGCGACGCGTCCGCCGAGTGCGACCTTGATGCGGTCAATCAGCTCCGAACGCGTGCGGTAGGAACGATCCTCCTTCGGCAGGGACAGCATATAGCCGCCCGCGCGCCCACGCGGAATGATCGTGACCTTGTGCACGGGGTCGGCGTGCTTGAGCATAAGCCCGACGAGGGTATGACCGCCCTCGTGGTACGCCGTGAGACGCTTCTCCTCGTCCGTCATGACATGGGATTTGCGCTCAGGGCCTGCCAGCACGCGCTCGATGGCTTCCTCCGTCTCCGCCATATAGATTTTCTTCTTGTTGCGGCGGGCGGCGAGAAGTGCCGCCTCGTTCACGAGGTTGCTGAGATCCGCGCCCGTAAAGCCCGGGGTGCGGCGTGCGAGCACGTCGAGATTGACATCGGCTGCAATCGGCTTGCCCTTCGTATGCACCTTCAGGATTGCCTCGCGTCCGCGCACATCGGGCTTATCCACAACGATCTGACGGTCGAAGCGGCCGGGGCGCAAAAGTGCGGGGTCAAGGACATCGGGGCGGTTCGTCGCCGCAATGATGATAATGCCCTCGTTGGAGGCGAAGCC
>CALJPB010000109.1 GCA_937981305.1 uncultured Selenomonas sp. | reverse complement strand
CCTGCGGCAAAGGAATCTCAGTGTTGACTGTCGCATGCAGCAGAGCCGACGGCGCCCCACCAAGTTCCCTAAGACGCAAAACGGGCGCAGCAAGAACGGCCGCATTCTGCGCAGGAAGATCGCGCTCCGTTCCCGCAGCAGTGAGTTTCTGCACCAGAGCGCCAAGCTCGGAGGCCGTATTTTCCTGTGCAATCGGCTGCCCCTCCAGTGCAAGGAGGAGATTGCGGCTCTTCGCCGCATCCTCGGACCGTACCGACAGAAGGTTCTGCGCGGCATTCTGCACCTTCGTATCGCCAAGCTGATCTGTCGTCAGACCGTAGCGCTCCAGGATGTCGACGAGCGCATCGTCCAAGCCCTCATGCACATCCGCCGCCAGGGGGGGCATCTCCATGTTTACAATTGCCGCAAACGCTGCAGTGCTGCTCACCGCAGTGACATCATCTGCGGACACTGTCGTTTTCCCTGCACCGCTTTCTGTCGGCTTTGCAGCGGCATTTTTCAGTGTTTTTTTCGTCACATCCTGTGTGTCCTGCGCGGGCACATTGCTCTCCACCTTCGGTGCATTCGTCTGCGCCGTATCGACGGAAGCGTTGCGCGTCTGTGTTTTTGACGTATCTGCATTTATTCCCTTTTGCAGTGCGTCAAATGTATCGCTGAACGAATTCTTCCCTGAGGTTGTTTGCGCACGATTCCCTACAGAGCCGCTGCGTCCCTTCGGTGCACCCGCCCCTGCGGAGATCCCATCGGCTGTGGATACAGCCATGAGATTATTTGCATTCATCTACACATCACCTCTTCTACTTTTTTATCGACACAAATGCGTCCGCTCTTAAATATTTTTTGGCATGGCGCATTTCAGTGCATCACCGATGGTCTCCGCACCAAAGAGCGCCATATCCGTGAATTTTCCCTCGAGCTGCCGATAGTTCTTCATCGGCAGGAGTGCTGCTCGGAAGCCGAGCCGCCGTGCCTCGGCGACCCGCAGTTCCGCCTGAGAGACGGCACGCACCTCACCCGATAGCCCGACCTCACCACAGACGACCATGTGCGGACGCGGCAGACGGTTGGCAAAGCTGGATGCCATAGCAACGCTGAGCGCTAGGTCGGCGGCGGGTTCGTCGAGACGAATGCCGCCCGCCACCTTCACATAGACATCAGCAGCTCCGATGGGCAGTTTCACACGCTTTTCGAGCACGGCGAGGAGGAGCTGTATGCGCTTCACATCCACGGAGTCCGCCGTGCGGCGCGGCGGCTGATACGGTGTGGGAGCGACGAGTGCCTGCACCTCGACGAGCAGCGGACGCGTCCCCTCGACCGTCGGGACAATGATGGAGCCGCTCTCCATCGCGCGTTCCGAGAGGAAGAGCTTTGACGCATCGGGAACGTCGACCAGTCCGACATCACGCATCTCAAAAAGTCCGAGCTCGTTCGTGCTGCCAAAGCGGTTCTTCACAGCACGGAGGACGCGATACTCGGCGTTGCGCTCTCCCTCAAAGTAGAGTACGGTGTCAACGATGTGCTCAAGGACGCGCGGCCCCGCAAGACTTCCTTCCTTCGTCACATGTCCGATGACAAAGACGGCAATGCCCGCATTTTTCGCAATACGCATCAGCTCCATCGCGCACTCGCGTACTTGCGAGACGCTGCCGGGCGCACTCTCGATGTCGGGGCGGTACATGGTCTGGATCGAGTCGATGATAAAGAGCGCGGGCTGCTCCCGCTCCACATGGGCGCAGATCGCATCGAGGTTCGTCTCACTGACAACGAGCAGCTCGTCCGCAATCGCCTGCAGACGGTCTGCACGCATACGGATCTGACGCGCACTCTCCTCACCTGTCACATAGAGCACGCGATGTCCTGCACGCGCAATATCCGCTGAGACACGCAGCGTGAGGCTGGACTTACCGACGCCGGGATCGCCGACGATGAGCACCATCGAGCCGGGAATGACTCCGCCGCCGAGCACGCGGTCGAGCTCTCCCGAGCCGGTCGAAAAGCGCGGCAGATCCTCAACAGCGATGCTGCCAATGGGCTGCGGCGGCTCCGATTGGAGCGTACCGACACCACGGCGGTCCTCCGTCGGCGGCGTTACAATCTCCTCCACGAGCGAATTCCACTCCCCGCAACCTGGGCATTTTCCCATCCACTTAAAGGTATCATAGCCGCAGTTCTGACAGACGTATGCGGTCTTTTTCTTCTTTGCCATAGAGTCTCCTGCAAATAAAAGGGACTGTTTACGACAGTCCCTTCCGTTTCCAATATTTCAGCGTCCGCACAGCGGAGCGCACGAGCCAGTACAGCGACCAGCCCAGATTGAGGAGAAAATCCGCTGCACGCCCTGCGCGTGTCGGCGGGGCGAGCACATTGCGGTTCCTCTCAGACTTCATGATAGGATGCCTGTTTCTCGTTCTTGGCACGCTTGTTGCGGCTCGCGTCCTTCTTTACAAAGTCGAGCCCATCCCCCGCCTTGCGCACGGAGATGACGTCGCCCGCCGTGAAGTCGCGTGCAAGGATACGCTCTGCAAGCTCGTCCTCAATGTTCTTCTGAATGGCACGGCGCAGAGGACGTGCGCCGAATTTGACATCCGTCCCCTTCGAGATGAGCACGCGCTTTGCCGAGGGGCTGATCTCGATGTTGATCTCCTGCTCGGCAAGACGCGCCTTTACATCACGCATGAGAATGTCGACAATCTTCGTCAGCTCCGGATCGCCAAGCGCATTGAATACGATTATATCGTCCACGCGGTTCAGAAACTCTGGGCGGAAGATCTTTTTGACCTCCTCCATGACGCGCTTCTTCCCACGCTCCTCCTCGGTGTCCTTCGCCTGCTGCCCGATGGAAAATCCAATCGAGCCGGTCGTCGAGCGCAGATGATTTGCACCCGCATTCGAAGTCATGATGATGATCGTGTTGCGAAAATCCGTAACCGTCCCCTGCCCATCCGTGAGTCGGCCGTCCTCCAACACCTGCAGGAGCATATGGAAGACATCGGGGTGCGCCTTCTCTACCTCGTCAAAGAGGACAATGGAAAACGGCTTCTTGCGTACGGCATCCGTGAGCTGGCCGCCCTCCTCGTAGCCGACATAGCCCGGAGGCGCACCGACGAGACGCGCTGTCGTGTGCTTCTCCATGTACTCGGACATGTCGAATCGAATGATCGCTTCCTCCGTGCCAAACACCGACTCGGCAAGTGCACGCGCAAGCTCCGTCTTGCCCACGCCCGTCGAACCGAGGAAAAGGAATGACCCGATCGGTCGGCGCGGGTCTTTGACCCCGGCACGCGCCCGGCGCACTGCCTTGGAGACGGCACGCACTGCCTCGTCTTGACCAATCACACGGCGACTGATCTGCTTCTCAAGGGCAAGCAATCGGTCAGACTCCTTTGCAGCGATGCGGCGAACGGGAATGCCCGTCCACTGTGCCACAACATCTGCAATATCATCCTCGGTAACAACAACCTCTGTCCGATGATCCTCGCCCCGTCGCACAGCCTCAAGCTGCGCACGCAATTCCTGCTCACGGTCACGCAGCTGCGCCGCCTTCTCATAGTCCTGTCCACTGATTGCCGCATCCTTCTGCCGGACGATCTCCGTGATCTCCGAGCGCAGACCCGCAAGCTGATCCGTTCCGCCCGTGTTCTTCATGCGCACGCGCGACGCCGCCTCGTCGATGAGGTCAATGGCCTTGTCCGGCAGACTCCGTTGTGGAATATACTGAACAGAGTAGTCCACAGCCGCTTTCAGCACTTCAT
>CALJPB010000108.1 GCA_937981305.1 uncultured Selenomonas sp. | reverse complement strand
GAGCTGTGCAAGCGAGGTGACATCGGCGCGGACTTCATCTTCAGGGCGGCCGCCTTTGATGACGCCCGCCGCGATGACTTCGCCCGCACGATAGACGATGTCGCCCTCGCGGATGATCTCAAGCCCGCGGCGCAGCTCCTGCGTGCGCATTTCCAGCGTCTTCTTATCGCCGGCAAGCTGCGCGTTGCTCGTCGCAAGCGCCGCATTCTCCGTGCCAAGCGTTTCATTCGATGCACCGAGCGCATCGTTTTCTGCCGCAAGTGATTGGTTCAGCCCGTCGAGCGCGGCGTTTTCCTTTGCGAGCGCATCGTTCTTCTCTGCGAGCGCACGGTTGCCTGCAGAGAGTCTTTCGGCTTCCTCTTCGAGCGACTTGACGCTGCCCTTGAGATCGGCGAGCGCCTTGTCCGCCGCCGCCTGCTCGGCGCGCGCCGCGGTAAGCTCGGCCGACGCATCCTTGAGCTTTTCCTCCGTTTCCCGCATCGAGCGGTTGAGCTGCTCCATGCCGAAGAGCGCCGTGCGTACGTTCTCCGAAGCGGCAGCAAGGATGATGAACGTCAGCGTCGTGATGACGAAGCCCGTGACGATGGTGACGATGGTCGACGTGTGACGCGGCCTGAGGCCGAAGAGCGACAAGCGCTTCTTGCCGACCTTCGTGCCCACGCGATCGCCGATGACGGCGATGACGCCGCCCGTGATGATCAGCACGAGTATCAGAACGATCCCGTACATCGAGACATGCTCCTTTCTCTTTCGAGAGTTTCCCCTTGATCGCGGAAAAATCCGCCGCTTCCCCTCAGCGTGCCGCCTCGCGCATCAGATACGCTCCGACGAGAAGCCCCACGACATTCGGCAGCCAGACGGCATAGGCGGGGGTCAGTGCGCCCGACTGCCCGAGCGCCCCCGCGAGCGTCATGAGAACGTAGTAGCAGAAGAAGATCAAGAGGCTCAAGCCGATGCCGCGCGAAGAACTGCTGCGCGTCGGCTGAATGCCGAGCGGCACGCCGATGATGGCGAAGACGAGGCTCGCCATCGGAATCGTGATGCGCTGATAAAGCTCCGTCTCCAGTTTCTTCGTATCGACGAACTGCGCGTGCATGATTTCGATCTGCTGGCGCAGTTCCCTCATGGTCAGTTCCTTCGGGCGCTTCTGCTCGCGCATGATGCGCCCGGGGCCAGCGCTGATGGGAAGCACCTGCTTGTCGAAGCGCATCGTATGCTCCGACTTGCCGCCCGCAACCTCGTAGACGACGCCCTGATACATCGTCCACTGCGTACCTTCCCATTTCGCGTAGGCGGCGTCCTGCACGAAGTTCGTTTCGCCGTTCTCGAACGACTGCAAGGTCACGCCTTCGAGCGTCTCCGTCTCGGCATTGTAACGCCTCGCGTACATGAGCCGCTGCATCTCGCCGTCCTTGATCTCCTTGATGACGATGTGATCCTGCGACTTGGGCGCGGCGTTGCCCTGGATCTCGTAGGCGATGACGTTCTCGTAGGCGTTGTTCGCGCGCGGCACGACGTGTTCCGTGAAGAGGATGGAGAAGATGCTGACGACGACGCCGAGCACGATGACGGGCGCGGCGATGCGCCAAAAGCTCACGCCGCACGATTTCATCGCCGTGATCTCGCTCGAACTCGACAGCCTGCCGAACGTCAAGAGCGCCGCCAAGAGCATTGACATGGGAAATGTATAGATGGCGATGGCGGGCAGGCTGAAGATGAACATCTTGACGACGGAACCGAACGACGCACCGTAGTCCGTGATGTACTGCGCGATGCGAAAGAGCGTGCCCGAGCCGACGAATACGGCGGACGTGCCGCATATACCGAAGAAGAACGCGAGGCAAACCTCACGAAAGATATATTTGTCCAAAAGTCGTATCTGCATGAGGACGCTCCTATAATGTGAAGTTGTCGCCGAGATAGAATTTGCGTGCGAGATCGCTCGCGGCGATGGTCGCGCTGTCCCCTTCGAGGAGGATCTTGCCGTCGTTCAGGATGTAAGCGCGGTCAACGATATGCAGCGTTTCGCGTACGTTGTGGTCGGTGATCAAGATGCCGATGCCGCGCTTGCGAAGGTATGAGATGATTTCCTGTATATCGGCGACGGCGATCGGGTCAACGCCTGCGAAAGGCTCGTCGAGCAGGATGAACTGCGGCTCGATGGCGAGGCAGCGCGCAATCTCGACGCGCCGGCGTTCGCCGCCCGAGAGCTCCGTGCCGCGGCGGTCGCGGACGTGTCCGATGTGGAACTCCTCGAGCAGTCCGTCAAGTTTGTGCTTCTGCTCCGCCTTTGAGAGCTTCGTCGTCTCGAGGATCGCAGCGATGTTCTCCGTGACGGTGAGCTTGCGGAAGATCGACGGCTCCTGTGTGAGATAGCTGATGCCGAGCTCCGCACGCCGATACATGGGATAGTCCGTGATGCAGATGTCGGAGAGATAGACATCGCCGTGCGTCGGCTTTTCAAGCCCGACGATCATGTAGAACGTGGTCGTCTTGCCCGCACCGTTCGGCCCTAAGAGCCCGACGATCTCGCCCTTGTCGATACGCACGGAGATGCGGTCAACGACGGTGCGGCTGCCGAATTTCTTGATGAGATTGCGGGATTCGAGATGCACGCTGTCCCTCCTCACTTGGTCACGGCTGTGCCGTCATCCGCCAGGTAGACGGTCATGTGATTGCTGCGTGCCATGTTGTTCCCCTGCAAGACCCACGCACTGCCATCGAGCACGACGTACGGTTTCTCCGCCGCAGCAAAATATTCCAATCGGTCGCCGCCGCCCTCAAGGTCACGCGGAGGACTGATGAGATGGGCGTTGCCCGTACCGATGAAGTGACTTTCCTTCATCCACCCCTCGATCCGATCCGCGCTGAGCGTACCGTCTGCACTCGTGATCGTTCCGCCGCTTGCAGCAAGGATGTACTCATTCTGCGACGGATAGTAGTCGACCTGCGTGCCCGTAAAGGTTCGCCCTGCCTTGACCATGTGAACGTCGCCCACCGCCTGCCAATGATCCTGCCCGATCCCCGAAAGGCGGGCACAGGACAAATTCATATCCTCGCGCACAGCACGCACGCCGCCCTCGACGGTTCCCTCCTCGGTCTTCGTATTGTAGGTCGCACGCGCTCCCTCGACATAGCCCGTCCCCTGCTCCATGCGGACGTTTGTCTCCGCCGTGATAATCCCCGTGCGTATGTCATAGGTAAGGGTGTCCGCCGTAAGATTCGTCGGCGCATTCCCCTGCTGCGGCGCGGCAGCTGCCGTGCAGACAGCACCCGCCGCAAGGAGTGTGAGAATGCCCCGATAGAGTTTCTGTTTCGTCATGTCGCCCCACCCTTTTCTATATGAGCGTTCCCAATCACGCTGAACCGCTGAAAGTTATCCGTGCTCACAATGCGGTCGCCCGTTGCGCGGACATCGTCGCGGATGATCTCGGGATCCCCGGAGGCGGTGAGTGTTTTCTCCGCCGCCGACCATTGGACCACCTTGGCACGCAGATGCGCCCCGTCGCTCGTCGCCGCCTCGATCGCGCCTGTGAGCGTGATGTCGTGCGTCCTGCTGTCCATGCGCCCCTCGTCCGCCTTCAGCGTGAGGGTCTTTCCATCCTCACTGTAAAAGACTCCGTCGATCTTCGTCATGCCGGTATCGTTCGTGTCGATGTCAATGCTGACCTGCTCCGCGGTCATTTTCCAGACCGTACGGCCGTCGTGCTCCTCACTGAGGGTATTGTCCGCATAGGACATCACACGCGATTCTGTCGGCGCATCTGTCTGCGGCGGGATCTCCGGCACTGTCATAACCGACCAGATGATGAGTCCTGTGAGCAGTGCGGCACCGCCGCCGTAGATCCATTTGCTCCGTGCCATCAATCCCCCTCCTTTGCCGCCGCAGACATATGGTGCTTGCCTGTCTTCTGCTCCTCGGGCGGGGTGTTCCATCGTTTTTGAAACCAGATCCACTGTGTCGGATGTTCCCGAATGATCTGCTCAACAATCGCCGTCATCTGCACGGTGAACTCATGGAGATCACGGTCGCTGTCCCCCGTATCGGGACAGCGCATAATCTCGCCAATCACTACTTTGTGCTTCCCGTTCGGCTGACGCAGGATAAATGCGGGCACGACGGGCGATTTGAACTTACGCGAAAAGACGGCAGGACCGAGCGGTGTCGATGCCGTGCGCCCAAGGAACTCGATGAACGCACCGCCGGGGCCGCCGTCCTGATCGGCGAGGAAGCCGAGCAGACGGCCGCGTTTCAGCGCACGCGCTGCCGCGATGAGTTCGCTCGTCCCGCGCGAGAAGATCTCGACGTGGATGGTCGCACGCAGATCGTCGAGCGCACGTGTGTACTCGATGTTCGGCTGCGGCTTTGCAATCGCACTGACGGGGATGCCGTTCAGCGTGAACGCCGCCGACAGCCATTCCCAACAGCCGATATGGCCCGTGAGCACGACGACACCGCGCCGCTCGGCAAGTGCCTCCTGCATCCGCTCAAGATGATCGATCTCGATGTACTCATTGAGATTGCTCTCGTTCAGCATGGGCATCGCAAGGATGTCGAGAACGTTGCGTGCCATATTGATAAAGGAGGCACGCACGAGCCTTTTTGCCGCCGCCTCGGAGATGCCGAGCGCGGGCATCATCTGCTCCACCGCACGGCGGCGCATCTTCGGGATCAGCAGATAGTAGAGGTTGCCGAGCACCCACCCTGCGCCGAGCAGAATAGGGCGGGGCGTGCGGCACGCAAGATTACTGAGAAACATGAGCGTATGATAGAGCACTGCCGCACCTCCTCTCCGCACTACTGCGCAGCACCTTCGGTATCCGTCTGAAAGACCGTGAGAACCTGATCCCACAGTCCCTGTGTTTTCAAAATGATCTCGTAGATCTCGCGCACTGCCCCACGTCCGCCATGCGCGTCCGCAATGATCTGCGCGACTTCCTTCACCTCGGGCACGGCATCGCCCACAGCGCACGGAAGCCCGACCATGCGCAGGATTGGCAGGTCGACAATGTCATCGCCGATGTAGGCGATTTCCTCATCCGTCAGCCCCGTTTTCGCCTTGATGTCCGCATAGGC
>CALJPB010000107.1 GCA_937981305.1 uncultured Selenomonas sp. | reverse complement strand
GGAAGCCGACGGAAAGATGACCGTGCGCCTCCATACGGGCGATCCCGCGATCTACGGCGCAATACAGGAGCAGATGGACGCATGGGAGAAGCGCGGCTTTGCATACGATGTTGTGCCCGGTGTCAGCTCCTTTCTCGGGACGGCGGCGGCGCTGCGGCAGGAGTATACGCTGCCCGGCATCTCACAGACGGTCATCATCACGCGCAACGAGGGTCGGACTCCCGTACCTGAACGTGAGAAACTGCACAGTCTCGCCGCGCATCATGCGACCATGTGTATCTTTCTCTCGATTGCGATGATCGAGGATGTTGTGGCGGAACTCATCGCGGGCGGATATGAGGAAACTACGCCGATTGCCATTGTGCAGCGTGCGACGTGGCCGGAGCAGAAGATCCTGCGCGGTACGCTCGCGACGATTGCGGCACAGGTCAAGGCGGAGGAGATCGATCGCACTGCGATGATCGTTGTCGGGGACTGCCTTGATACGGAATATGATCTCTCACAGCTCTATGCGCCCGGATTTTCGCATATGTTTCGGGACGCGAAGTCGTGAGAACGGCATTTTTTGCACTGACCGCAGGCGGCGCACGTCTTGCTCTGCGTCTCTCCGATGCAGTGGAGGGCGGCGGGACAATTTATCTGCCCGAGCGTTTGCGTGACAGCATCGTGACGGCGCATGAGACTGTGTATTTCACGCGTCTCGCAGATGTCATAAAGACAGCATTTATGCGCTATGATGCACTCATCTGCGTGATGGCGACGGGGATTGTTGTACGTATGCTTGCACCCTATGTGGAGAGCAAGCTGTATGATCCCGCTGTGCTTGTCTTCGACGAGGCAGGGCGGCACGGCATCAGTCTCCTCTCGGGGCATATCGGTGGTGCGAACGAACTCACACGCAAGCTCTGTGCGGCGGTGGATGCCGATCCCGTCATCACGACGGCGACGGATGTGACGGGGGTTCTTGCACCGGATGCGATGGCGGCACGGCTGGCACTGCGTCCTGTGCCAAAGTCGGCGATCCAGGTGCTCAACACGGCACTGCTTGAGGGGAAGGAACTCTCGTATTACATTGCGAGCGATCTGCCTCACGCTGCGTTCTATGAGGCACAGCTGCGCGGGGAGGAGATACAGGCACGCCTCTTTCAGGGCGAAATACCGCCCGTGGGGGCGGATGAATACCGCGTCGTTATCGCGTGCGTGGAGGATGTGCCGAAGGAGTATGAGCCGCGCACACTCTACCTCGTGCCGCGCCGTCTGATTGCAGGTGTCGGCTGCCGTGCGGGCGTACCCCAGGCGAAAATCCTGCGTGCGCTGACGGAAGCGTGCAGTATGATTGGACGCGAACCGTCCATGATCGACCTTTTTGCAAGCACGATCGTCAAGAGGGATGAGGAAGGTTTACTGGCAGCTGCAGAGACTCTCGGGCGGGAAATTCATTTCTATCCGAACGAAGAGCTCGCAGCGATGATTGAACGATACGGGCTCGCGGAGTCCGATTTTGTCCGACAGACGATCGGCATCGGAAACGTAGCCGAGGCGGCGGCACTCTGTGCGGCAGGAGAAGACGGCGGGCGCATGGCGCTCGGAAAAACATCATTTGGGAAAGTGACGGTGGCACTCCTATGGGAAAAATAAGTGTTGTGGGCATCGGCCCCGGCAGTCTGGATGATATGACGTACCGTGCACGGCGTACGATCGAAGAAGCGACGACGGTGGTCGGGTACAAACGCTATGTGGATCTGATTGCGGAGCTGGTCGCGGGGAAAACGGTACTCGATACGGGGATGACGCAGGAGATCGACCGCTGCCGCGCGGCACTCAAGGCTGCGTCGGAGGGAGAGACGGTCGTCGTCATATCGAGCGGCGATGCCGGTATCTACGGAATGGCAGGGCTTGTTCTCGAACTGCTTGTAAAGATGGATGAGAAGGAGAAACCTGAGTTCGGCGGAGTCATTCCCGGCGTTTCTGCGATGAGTGCAGCAGCGGGGCTTCTTGGCGCGCCTATCATGCACGATTTTGTCGTTATCAGCCTCTCAGATCTGCTCACGCCGTGGGAGATCATTCAGGAGCGTGCGGAGCTGGCGGCACAGGGCGACTTTGTCACGGCACTCTACAATCCGCGCAGCAATAAGCGTGTGGGACAGATCAATGCGGTGCAGGATATATTCCTGCGCCATCGCGCACCCGAGACACCCGTCGGCATTGTAACAGGGGCAAGCCGTACGAATGAGGCCGTGTTGATCTCGACGCTTGGTGAATTTACGAAGGAGGACATCAATATGTTCTCGCTTGTCATCATCGGCAACTCGAAGACGCGGCAGGTGGGCGACTGGATGATTACGCCGCGCGGCTATCAGAAGCGGGAGCCGGGGCTTTGATATTCACGGCAGCAGGCACACAGGACGGACGTGAGATCGTGCGTCGCCTCTGTGCAGCAGGATATGACGTGGCGGCGTCGGTCGTCAGCT
>CALJPB010000106.1 GCA_937981305.1 uncultured Selenomonas sp. | reverse complement strand
ATCGCCGTCTCTGCCGCAGCCTGCATATCCATGTCGATGGTTGTATATATCTTCAGACCGTCCTTGTAGATCGCATCGTCTCCATATTTCTCTGCAAGCTGTTGGAGTACATAGTCGACAAAATAGGAAGGTCCGTTTGCCCCATCGTTGTTATTCTTGGCAATGGTAAGTGTTTCCTTCTTTGCCGCATTTGCCTCTCCCGCACTGATATAGCCATACTTGACCATCTGATCGAGGACGACAGCTTTGCGCTCCGTCGCGGCCTCCATGTTATTGAGGGGCGAATAGTAGTTTGGGCTCTTTGGAATCCCTGCGAGCATCGCACATTCATTCAGCGTCAGATCCTTGACATCCTTACCAAAATAAGTGCGTGCCGCCGCCTGAACCCCATATGCCCCCTGACCGAAATAGATCTGGTTCATATAGAGCTCAAGAATTTCCTGTTTCGTATACTGGCGTTCAAGCTGAAGTGCGAGGAAAACCTCCTGTATTTTGCGTTTCAGGGTTCGATCCTGCGTCAGATAGGCGTTCTTTGCAAGCTGCTGTGTGATGGTAGAGCCGCCCTCTGTCACTTCGCGTCCGCGAATATTTGCCCAGACGGCACGCACGATCCCGCGCGGATCGATACCGATGTGCTCGTAGAATCGATTGTCCTCAACGGCAACAAAGGCATTCTGGAGATTTTTCGGAATCTCATTGATACCAACAGGTCTGCGATTTTCAGCCGCATGGATATTGGCGATCTCGTTTCCGTTGATATCGTAAATCTGCGATGATGCCGGCGGGACAATATCCTCTGCCAGATTCGGCCTGGTATTCAAACTTGCCGTGAGAAAGCCGCAGCCGACACCGATAATCATGACAAACAGTATCAGCCCTATGGCGAGAATTGCTTTTCCGAGAACGGATCCGCTCTTTGACTTCTTTGTCGTTTTCTTTTCGCTTTTCTGCATAGATACCTTCCTGTTCGTAGATTTCTCCACTGCGCTCTTCTCACAATCCAACTATTTTATTCTATCACAAATTGCAACTTTTGTAAGGATATTTTGTGAAAAAGAACAATCCTCCTGCTTACCTCAACTCGACGACAGTCGCACCCGTTCCGCCCTCAGAGATATCAGCAAACGAAAAACGCAGCACAGACCGATGCTGCTTTAGGTAATCCTGCAAGCCCTGCCGCAGAGCCCCCGTCCCCTTTCCATGAATCACAAGGATCTTGGACAGCCCCGTAAATACAGCGTCGTCGATAAATTTCCCGAGAACGGTTTCCGCTTCAAGTACGGTCATGCCGCGCACGTCGATCTCCGGCCGAATCTCTGCCGTTTTCCGCGCAATCGACGTTCCAACATGCACCTTGGTATTCTTCTTTGGTTTTTTTCGCATGACAAATGTGCACGCACTTATCTTGACGATGGTACGCAGTCCACCCACCTGAACAGTAAGCTCCTTGCCTTGAACAGACAGGACAGTTCCCTCCTGTGCAAGACTTGCGATATGGACAATATCGCCGCTCCGAATATCCTCGGGGCGGATTGTTTTTCCGACCGCCGGATTTTTTTGCAGAGAATCCTGAATATACGCCTCGTCCAGTCGGTTTCTTGCCTCCTGAATCGCCTTGCGCCGCTCCTTCACCCCATGATCGTCAAACTGTTCCTTGAGCGACTTGATCGTTTCTTCTGCGCTGCGACGCGCTTCACGAACAATGTTGTTCGCCTCTTCGCGCGCCTTATGCAGAAGTTCCTGCCGCGTATTTGAGAGTGTTTCGCGTTCGGCACGGAGACGTGCCTCCATGGATTTTATCTCCGCCTCTTTATTGCGCAGTTCGCGGTTTTTGCTCTCGTAATCCTGCTTTTCCCGTTCGAGTTCGTTGACAACATGTTCAAAATGCGTGTGTTCTTCGCTGATATAAATCTCTGCACGCGCAACGATATCCTGCGGCAGACCAAGCTGACGGCTGATGGAAAAGGCGTTGCTCGCCCCGGGAATCCCGATTAGAAGCCGATAGGTCGGGCGCAGTGTCTTGAGATCGAACTCGACAGAAGCATTTTCAATCCCCGACTCTGCATAGGCATAGGTTTTTAATACGGCATAATGGGTTGTGGCAACCACAGCAATGCCCTGCTGCAAAAAATGTGCGATGATGCTGCGTGCAAGAGCAGCCCCCTCATCCGGATCGGTGCCCGCCCCGACCTCGTCCAGCAGGATGAGGTCGCCCTGCTTCGCCTTGTCGATGATACGGACAATGTTCCGCGTGTGCGCCGAAAAGGTGGAGAGACTTTGCTCGATGCTCTGCTCATCTCCAATGTCCGCATAGATATTGCGATAAACGGGAATCTCCGAATCGGATGCGGTCGGCAGGAAGCAGCCGGATTGTGCAAGCAGTGCAAGGAGACCAAGCGTTTTCATACTCACGGTCTTGCCGCCCGTGTTCGGACCTGTAATCAGCAGAATGGAGAAGTTCTGCCCGAGCTCGATGTCAATCGGTACAACCTTGTCCTTCGGGAGCAGCGGATGTCGTGCCCTCTTCAGATGAACAACACCGCTTTGATTCAATGTGGGCGGATACGCCTGCATTTCACGCGCAAGCCCCGCACGGGCAAAGATAAGATCCATCTCCGAGAGAATCGTGCAGTTTTCCAAAAGGATGTCTGCACTCTGTGCAATCTCAGTCGAAAGCTTCTGCAAGATCCGTTGGATTTCCTGCTCACGTGCAAGTTCCATCTGCCGTACGGTATTGTTCAGCTCCACGGTCGCGAGCGGCTCTACAAAGAGTGTCGCACCACTGGCAGACTGATCGTGAATCACGCCCGGAAAATAATTGCGGTATTCCTGCTTGACCGGAATGACATAGCGCTCATCGCGTACGGTGACAATGGCTTCCTGAAAGTATTTCTGATTTGCTGCATCGTGCAGAATCGCAGAGAGGCGATCCTTGACACGTGCCTGCGCCGTTTGGAGTTCTCGTGTAATCCTGCGCAGTTCAGGGCTGGCATCGTCACGGAAATTGCCGTGTTCATCAATGGTGTCCTTGAGATGACGCTCCACCATGCCGAGAATTTCGATCGGTTTCGCCATCGCCTTCAGATGCGGAACCTCCAATGCGAGATCGCGAAAGAAGTATTTCACATTCCGCATCCCGCACATCGTACTCATCACGGAGCGCAGTTCATCGATCTCAAGGACAGCACCCATCGACGCTTTTTTCAGCAGTGTACGCAGATCATAGATCCCTCCGAATGGCGGCGACTGCATCTGCTGAACCTGCACCGCCTCCGCCGTCTCATGATGGAGGCGCACGACTTCGTCATAATCTCCGCTTGGTATGACGCTGCGGCAAAGTTCCTTGCCGCACATGGTGGAGGCAAACGAAGCAAGCCAATTTGTGATTTTCCCGTATTCCAAAACCTTAAATGACGCCGTGTCCATGTGTACCTCTTATAAAATGCCGCGGAAATAATGCCCGCGCGTAATGTCTTTGCCCTCCTGCATACGCAGGTATTCCTCATCGTCCTCGCTGCGCGGGGCTTTGCGCCCGAGTGCATCCCGATACGTCCGAACGATGCTCTGCAATTCGCCGTAGGAAAGACCACGACCCTCGATCCGCAGAGTTGCGACCCCCATGCGCCGAAGCTGATGCACATAGGGCAGCAGCGACAGTTTTTTGCTGTTGAGTATGTGCATACGACAGAACTGATCCGTCATCACAGGAAAATCCACATTCTTGCGGTCACGGAGGAAAAATTCCTGTCTGCGGCATGGCATGGAGCATTTTCCCGTATCAAGCCCCCCGAGGAAGCTGCCCAAAACACAGTACTCCGAAATCATGAGCGGGAGACACCCGCTGACAACCACAGTGAGCGGAATGGAACTATCCTTGACAAGACGTTCCATCTGTCTGCCGTTGAGCTCCGGTGACAGCGTTGCCTCGCCGAATCCATGCGCATACAGAAACCGAAGTGCAGACGGATTATAGGAGATCATCGAATAATCCGCATGGAGTGTCACGGGCACACAATCCCGTGCAAGATATGCCGTTCCAATATGATGGACGTGCAGGGCTGCGGGCTGTTTCTCTCCAAAGCTCTCAAACAGGCGGATCAGAGCCGCCTGCTCGTCCCCGCGCACAATGCGGGGCGTGTTGTAGTCGATCCGCACGCCGCATTCCTGTGCATAGTCCCATGCAGCTTCATAGTCCTTCGAATGCAATGAAATACCGCGGAGAGATTCTCCTCCGTAGAGAATGCCGTCCGCACCAGCGGCGACAGCCG
>CALJPB010000105.1 GCA_937981305.1 uncultured Selenomonas sp. | reverse complement strand
AATCATTCTACAACAGGGCGTTTATTTCCTTGTCCACTCTTCGGGGGGCTGTCCAGTCCACACCACACGAGAGGATTTTTCTTTATGAATCCCGTCTGCACGACCTCCGTCCCCTGCGGCACACAGCTCCCATGCTCCATGCAAGGCTCACTCCTTTGCCAACCTCATACACATCAGAAAAGCCGCCCGATGCAAATTCAGGCGGCTCTTTTCATTCATTCCGACAGCGGACAACGCTATTAATGTTCATTATAGGGCAGGGATACCGTATTCGTCAAGCTTGACGGAGCTTACTTCACCCCTGCGCCGTCGAGGGCCGCGCGGACACTCTTCTGTGCGCGGCGGAGTTTTTCCATCTCCTCGTCTGCAAGGCGCACCTCGAACGACCGCACGATGCCGTCCTGGGCGATCATGCGCGGGATGGAGAGTGCGACATCGGTCATGCCGTACTCGCCGCTCATGACGGCGGAACACGGCAGAATCGTGTGCTCGTTGTAGAGAATTGCCTTGATGTAGCGGCAGGCGACCATCGCAATGCCCGTATTCGTGAAGCCCTTGAGGTTGATAACATCGTATGCCGTTTGGATCAGTCCCTGCTCGACCGCGTGCCGGCTTAGTTTTTCCTTGCAATGGAAATACTCATCGAGATGGTCGATGCCAAGCCCTGCACAGTTGACGGTTGACCACGCGACAAAGGCATCGTTGCCGTGCTCGCCGAGGACGTAACCGTGGATGTTCTTCGGGTCCATCGCGTAGTGCTCGGCGAGGATGTAGCGGAAGCGGTAGGTCTCAAGCATTGTGCCGGTGCCGAGGATCTTTTCACGCGGATAGTCGAACTCGGTCGAGACGACGTAGGTCGCGACATCGAGCGGGTTCGTAATCATGATGACCATGGCTTCCTTCGTGTATTTCACGATCTCGGAGAAGATGGAGCGCATGATCTTCGTGTTCGTGCTCGCGAGCTTCAGACGGTCGGGCGTCTCGCCCGGCAGAATGGAGGGTCCCGCCGTGATAACGATGAACGCCGCGTCGCGGCAGTCCTCATATGTCCCCGGATGAATCTTGATGTTCGTGCAGTACGGTGAGGACATGGCGTGACTCGTGTCCAGTGCCTCGCCGCGTGCGCGATCCATATCGAGATCGATGAGCGCGATCTCCGAGGCGAGCTGGAAATCCGCGATCTTGTTGAGCACGGCAGAGCCGACGTTGCTCGTTCCGATGATGACGACTTTTCCCCTGTTGACTGACATGACGATTACCCCCTAAAAATGCAAAAAAGTCCAAACGCAATGGTATGCGCTCGGACGCTATGGACTCATGACGAACTGTGTGGAAACCAGCCGTTTCATGATGGATTGCACTTCTTTTCAGTAGGACATTGCCGCAGGATTTCCTGCGCCATCATAGTAGCACCACAGGGAATCATTGTCAATGAATTTTTTCACGGGGTTGGGCGTGTATACAGGAGAGTTTTTATTGTCGATGCACCAATATATAAGAATACCCGCCTACAGTCACCAACTCTAGGCGGGTTTCTTAATAACCATTTCTTAGATTACGGGGGCTGACCGTTTACCAGCAGAACCTTTTTCTATGCCCATTATACGATGTTCGACGTTTTTCGTCAACCCTTATCCGATGCTGCGTTGTAGACATCCTTGAGCAGGGTCTCCTTGCGGAAACTGCGGCATTCGCACGCACTCTCCTCGGCAGGGACGCTGCGGATCGTCGCGAGGAGGATGTCGCCGATCATGGGCGCATCGTCATAGAAAATCTGCGTGAGGGTATCGTGCGACCAGGGGCGGATGCCCTCGCCGTAGTTGACGACGAAGTACAGCCCCGCATAGCACGCGCCGATCTCGCGCGCGAGGTAGACCTCGGGCGCAAGGCTCTGCCCAACGATGTCCGCGTGGCCTTTCAGCATCACAATCTCGGCGGGGCTTTCGAAATGCCGCCCATCCGTGACGGCGTAGATGCCGCGGTCGAAGATGCGCCCCGTATAGCGTTTCTTTGTCTCCGCAACGAGTGTCGTGCGAAGTTCCGAGCAGAGTGCGTCGCGCATCACGAGCAGATAGCGCCCGTCGAGCATGACATCCTTGCGTACGGAGAGGTCAAGATAGTCGTCGGGGATGAGGAAGTCGCGCGGATCGAGCAGAGGATTCACCGTTCCCACGCCGCCCTCGGAGAGGATGCGCCGCACGCCCGCCTCCCGCAGTACCCAAAACACCTGCCGCGACGCATCCGCACGCATCACACCGCTGCGCCAGCCGTGCATACGGCACGTCAGCACGCGCCGCCCCGCGACGGAGAACAGGCGGAACGCGGGGCTCTCGCCGTAGGGGGTTGCAAAGTGCAGCCCGTCCGCGAGGATCTCCACATCGTCCGCCATCGACGCACGCGGGAAGTCGCTCGACAGCGTCCCCGAGCCGCCGATGATGGCATACCCCGCCGCAGGAATCTGTTGCTCTGCCATACTAAAACCTCCGTATCACGCAATACTGAGTGTCACGCTGCGCCGGCTCTCTGCCCGCGCCGCGGATCAGATCAATCATCTTCTTAATCGACATATTGTACCGCGTCCCCGCCGCACGCACGACATTCTCCTCGAGCATGATGCTCCCGAGATCGTCCGCACCGAAGCCGAGCGTCAGCTGTCCGATACGCTCGCCCTGCGTCACCCACGAGCCCTGTATGTGCGCTACATTGTCCATGTAGAGACGCGTGACGGCAAGTGTCCGCATATAGTCCCAGCTCGACGTCTTTTCCCCGCCGAGTGCGGTATTGCCCGGCTGGAACGTCCATGTGATGAACGCGCGGAAGCCGCCCGTCTCCTCCTGCAAGCGGCGGATGTGCTCCATGTGCTCCACACGCTCCGCCATCGTCTCACCAAAGCCGATGACCATCGTTGCCGTCGACTCCATGCCGATCTTGTGCGCCGTACGCATCACGCGCAGCCAGTCCTCGGTCATGATCTTCTTCGGTGCGATGAGCCTCCGCACGCGGTCCACGAGGATCTCCGCACCGCCGCCGGGGAGCGAGGCAAGCCCCGCATCCTGCAAGCGTCGCAGCGTGTCCTCAATCGTAATGCCCTCCTTTTCGGCAAAGTACAGAATCTCCGTCGCCGTAAAGGAGTGGATCACGATGGAGGGATAGCGGTCACGGATCGCACGCAGCATATTTTCATAGTAGGAAAGCGGCAGATCGGGGTGAATGCCGCCCTGTATCATGACCTGCGTGCCGCCCGCCGCCGCCGTCTCGCCGACCTTTGCGAGAATCTCCTCCATCGGCAGGAGGTAGCCGTCCTCCGCGCCCACCTTCGTATAGAACGCACAGAAACGGCATTCATTCACGCAGATATTTGTGTAGTTGATGTTGCGGTCAACGATGAACGTCACCGTATCGCCGAACCGCCGCCGCCGCTCCGCATCCGCCGCGCGTCCGAGGTCAATGGGGTCGCCGTGCGTGAGGAGGTCTGCCGCCTCCCGCTCCGAGATTCTCATGCGCCCTCCCCTGCCGCAATCGGCTGATAAAATGTGTCGCGCTCCACAGGCACATAGCCCGCCTCGCGAATCATCGCGTCGAGCTCGCGCCGCGTAATGCCCGTCTGCGTCTGTGCGCCCGCCGCATGGATGATCTTCTCCTCGCCGATCGTGCCGTCGAGATCGTCCGCACCGAAGCCAAGGGCAAGCTGCGCGATGGGCTGCGTCAGCATGACCCAGAACGCCTTGAAATGTGCCACATTGTCGAGGACAAGGCGTGAGAGTGCGAGCATCTTCATATCCTCCCACGAGCCGACGCGTGCGAGCTTCCGCTCCGCGCCGAGCGCCGTGTTCTCGGGATGAAACGGAAAGAGCATAAACGCCTGAAAGCCGCCCGTCTCATCCTGCAAGTCGCGCAGGGCAAGCAGATGGTCGATGCGCTCCTCGACCGTCTCGATGTGTCCGTACATCATGGACGCATTTGTGCGGATGCCGAGTTCGTGCGCCGTACGCATACAGTCGAGCCACTCCGCACGCGTCGCCTTGTTCGGGCAGATGATTGCGCGGACGCGGTCGGACAGAATCTCCGCACCGCCGCCGGGGAGGGACGACAGCCCTGCCGCCTGCAACGTGCGCAGGATGTCGCAGACGGAAGTCCCCTCCGTCTTTGCAAAGTTCACAACCTCCACGGGCGTGAACGCCTTGATGTCCGCACGAGGAAGCGCCGCACGCACCTGACGCACCACGCCCTCGTAGTAGGAAAATGGACGGTCGGGATGCAGCGCACTCACGATATGGATTTCCGTCAGATGCGGCGTTTTTTTCGCCAGTTCCAACACGCGAGCCACATCGTCCGTCTCCATAATATAGCCGCGCGTATCGCCCTGCTCCACCTGGAATGCACAGAGCGGGCAGTTCGCGCTGCATATATTCGTGAGGTTGATGTGGCGGTTCACCGTATAGTAGACGTTCTTCCCGCTCGCGCGTTCCTTCGCCGCACGCGCCCATGCGGCGAGCGCGAGGAGGTCGTTGTCCTCGTAGAGGGCGAGCGCATCCTCCCTCGTCAGCCGCGCCCCGCGCTCGGCGGCGGCACGGGCTTTCTTTCGATCACTCATGTACGATATTCTCTCCTTAAGGAAGCACTGATAAATTCAGCCGCACCATCTTGACGCATCTTTTTTGCCCGCACTTCGTCGGCAAATCCTCCACATAGCTTTGGCTATGCGTCCGGTTTGCCTCCTTGTTCGGACGAAAAAATCTACGCCAATCTGAGGGTCTATTTTATCAGCGATTCCTTACAACACTCCCGCAAGTGTACCAAATGCGGCGGGATTTTGCAAATTCACACCGTATTCATCCAAGTCATTATCTCCATTGGGGGTATGATACGCGTACGTTTCTTCAATCTCACCCGAAAGTCCTATTGAAGCCGTATTTCATCTATATTATCATAAAACAGGTGAATATTCCCACAACAAGAATCATGGAAAGGAGCCGATCATGACGCTTCCCCACCAATGCCCCGATTGCGGAACACCGCTCGGTTACAAGGGACTTTGCTGGCGGTGCAAGACGGCTGCGAATCGCCGTGCGGCACTCGCATGGACGCCCGAGGAGGTCGCGGCAAAGGAACAGGAGATCATCACGCAGATCGAGGATGTTCCCGATGATTTCTGGTATCTGCTCTGCTGTCGCGGACGGCTCGTGCCGGAGATCCCACGCGCGGCGCTCGCGGCGCGCTCCTTCTGGCCCTCAGCACTCTACTATCACGCACCCGCCGATGTGCGGGACGGACTGATCGCGGCACTGATGGAGGCGGATGCCGCGCATGAGGCGAACGAGCTTATGATGTGCCTCGGTATGCAGGGAGATGACCGATCCCTTGCGGCACTCCTCGCACTCGAACGTGCACCGCGCCCATGGCGCGGCAAGCTGCACGTCGATCCATCCGTCTATGCACAGTGCGGCGGTTGGACATTCGACCGCGAGGGACGGCGACGCACACTGAACTTCGATACCTGCTATCCGCTCGTACACGCTGCATCGGAGGAGGAGCTCCGTCGCTCGCCCGTCCGCATCGCCCGTCCGCGAGAGGAGCACTGCCCGCACTGCGGCAGCCGCATGGCGGATGTGCTCGTACTGGACGGACGGGACGCACGTCTGCACTTCCTCGGTATCGACGGCATCCTCACGGCGACCTGCTGTCCGAACTGCGTTGCGTATGCAGAGCCGATACTGAGTCGCTACGCCCTTGATGGCGGCAGTACCGTCCTGCCCTACGAGAACACGGATCCTACCATATACATTGGCGAGGAGCTTGCCGCGATCTTTGAAAACAAACTCATCCTCGGTGCGGCATCCGTCCCACAGTTCTACGGCGCACGCTTTGAGGATGTTTGCACGCTCGGCGGCTTTGCGCTCTGGTGGCAGGACTGGGAATACACTCTATGCCCCGACTGCGGGCAGCCGATGAAGTATCTCATGCAGATTCACTGGGATGCGCTGACGGACTATATGGAGGGCACGCTCTACATCGAGTTCTGTCCGGACTGTCAGATTGTCTCCATGCAGCATCAACAGACATAAGGAGTTCCACAATGAAAAAAATTGGCCGAAATAATGCTGCGCATAAAAAGAAAGCCCCGATGCCAACGGAGGTCTATACCGAGGAAGAACTGGACGTTGTCGAGAGTCACATCGAAAAGCACTTCGGCGCATACGCGAACGTCTTTCACGAGATCGTCTCGCCGGACATCCATCTGGACATCTGCATCGTCGATCCGACGGAGGAGCGCAACTACTATATGCTCGTCACCCTCGGGATGGGCGCGCACCGCATGAACGTCCCCGAAGAGCTCGCCGAATACAAACTCGAACGCGCGGAACTCGCGATCGCCCTGCCGCCCGACTGGAAGATTCACGAAAATGACGAGGAACACTACTGGCCGATCCGTCTGCTGAAGAGCCTCGCTCGTCTGCCGATCGAGGACAGTACATGGCTCGGCTGGGGACACACGATCAGCAACCGAGCCCCCTATGCCGAAAACACCAAGCTGACGGCAGCGCTCCTCGTCAGTCCGCAGCGCTGCGGGCAGGACGGCGATGTCTGCGTCCTGCCGGGCGGCGACGATGTCAATTTCTATCAGATCATCCCGCTCTATCGGGACGAACTCAACTACAAGTGCGACCGCAGCGCCAAGGAGTTGCTGAACATCTTTGGCGAGCGACACGTTGGCTTTGTCGTCGATCCACAGAGGCGCAGCGCACTCGCGGGCGAGGACTTCGACGATCTCGTGATGGACAATGCAGAGTGGCACCTCGACAGTCTGCGCAAAAAGAAGCTCCCCGTCGATGAGATCGAGGCGTACAGCCACATGGCGGTCTACCTGCGGTGGTGCATCCTGCATGATTTGATGGCGGACTGGTTCGTCCGTCAGTATGCGGCAACCATCTCTGCCGTAAAGGAGCATCCTGCCGAGACGGATCTGCGCCCCTTCCTCCGCGACGAGCTGCACGGGATTCTGATGCGAGGCTTCTTTAACGAGGAGGGCACGGCATTCGCGCGCTACTATTACGACGGCGATGCCCCCTCCTTTCCCTCGGACATCGACGATCATGCCCTCTCCTACTTCGGCGCAACGCAGTATTACTCCGAAGAATTTGACGACGAGGCATATCTCTTTGTCCCGTTTGACAAACGGCTCTATCGCGAGATGGCGGCGATCATCGAGCGGCGATGGAACGCGTGGAAGCGCAATGGCTGCAAAACGGAAGGAAATGTGAAAATGAACGAAAATGAGGAACCAAGCGACGTTGCTGTGGCGATCATGCAGTATCTGAACTGCGGCAGGGCGGACTGCTCCCTGACGTACTTCCCCCCGATGGAGGACGACGATCCGATCACGGCGGCATACGGCTATGCCGTACGGCGCGGCGTGCGCGATGGATTCGTCCCCGTGCTCATTGTACCGAGCGATACGCTCTGGGAGATTCTGACGATGAATGCGGGGGCAGAGAAGGGGGATTTCGAGGACTACGATTTTGATGCGGAGGCTGTGGCAGCGTACCGCGAAAAAATTCTGTTGGAATCTCTGCCGGACGGCAAGGCGACTCTGACGGAGCGGCTCGGTGAGCGGTTTGAACAGAACCGCGCGGAAACATCCGATGAGGAGGAATCTGCCGCCGACTGCTTTATCAGCTACTGGGACTACGAAACGCAGGAGACGCAGCCGCTCATTCTCGCCAAGATCCCCGTGAAGAATCCGTGGGAGGTCTTTGCCTATCTGCCGTTCGGCGGGTGGAACGACTGCCCCGATACCGCCGCGCTGATGGCTGTGTCGAAATACTGGCACGAGCAGCACGGTGCGATGCCCGCCGTCCTCACCTATGACACGCTTGAGTACAGCGTACCCGCGCCCATTGCACCCGCGCACGCCAAAGAACTCGCAGTGGAACAGTATGCGTTCTGCGCCGACATCGTCGAGCAGGGCGCACCTGGTACAACCGTCGGCAAGCTCGCAGAGCGTCTGAAAAAATCAAACATCTGGTATTTCTGGTGGGATTAATTATGACACTACTTGAACAGTGCCATATCTGGCACGAGAACGAAGAATATCAAAAGATCATCACAGAGATCGAGGCGCTGCCAAGCGAGGAGCGCACACCGGAGCTCGACAGTGAGCTTGCCCGCGCCTACAACAACGCGGCGGGCGCAGAGGATCGTGCCTATTTTGAAAAGGCGATCGGTCTCCTCGCGCCGCACGCAGACTATTTCAATGGGGATCATCTCTGGAACTTCCGCATGGGCTATTCCTACTACTATCTCGACCGTGAGGACTGCGCCCTCCCCCATTTTGAGGCGGCGATCGCCGCGCTCCCGGGCGATGCGGACACCGAGCGTATGATCGAGGGCTGTCACAAGGGGCTTTCCCTGCCGCTCTTTCAGCGACCGTTCCGCATCCGCGTGCAGGAGGCGTGGGCGGCGTTCGAGAACATAGAGGCGGATCTGCGCGCGCTGATGGACGCGGAGGAGGATCGCGGTGAGGAGCTCATCGCGCGGTGCGAAGCTGTCCTGCGCATCGCCCTCTCCGACGCAGCCTTCGAGATGGGGCGCGGCGGGGAAAAATATGAGCTGATCCTAACGCCCGAAGATACGCGTGTGAAACTCTTTCCGCTCGTCTATT